>JAIEBL010000014.1 GCA_029069015.1 Clostridiales bacterium | reverse complement strand
ATCCGTTGGTACAAGGGCCATAACTAGCGGTGTCGCCGTGCGAACCGCTGCTATTGACATGCGAGCCGTACGTCGTCGTCGTAGCGCCCAAGCCGTGGCAGTAGCCATAATATCTGGTTGACGGCGCTTCTACGCCGTTCAGATAGCCGCCGTTGGATCCGGCTTGCCCGCCACTCAGCCCGCCGCCTCCGCCGCCGGCATAGGGCTCCGCCGAATACGCGCCGCCGCCTCCGCCGCCCGCTACCATCAAGATTTCGGTTCTGTAACTGTTGTACGCCGAAAGCACACCGGTACTGCGGAGTGCCGTAGCAATATGCGAAGCACCGCCGCCGCCCGTCATGCTGACGCCCTTCCCGTTGCCGCCGCCGTTCCAGCCGCCGCCGGTGGCTGTAGTTGTTGTACCAACCCTTGTGCCTTGGCCGCCGACGGCAACGTACAGCGTTTTTGCGCTCGTTATTTCAAGCGTGCCGTACGTGTATCCGCCTTTGCCGCCCGGGATGTTATAAGAACCCGTAGCACCTTGTGCACCCCAGAGCTCCAATTTGTATTTACCTGCAGGTAGTGTAATGCTCTGTATGGCACCCTTAGCTGCAAAGGTATACTCGTATTGATTGGACGAGTTGATGGAAATTGCGTATGAAGGGTTTGCATCGTCAGGAGCGGCGGAAAGGGAAATATCTTCCTTAATAGCCTTGCTCGAAGCATTCGCCGCAAAGTCTACGCCCAATATGCCCACACCGCCTACGGCTAGACTCACCATAAGCACCATGAGCATAAGTACCGGCTTTATAATGTTCTTTCCGCTTTTTAGTTAAAAAGCTTGGCAAAAATGGGTACGGCTTTATTACGAAAAGGGTATGATTGGGAAGGAACGGTTGATTCTATAAGACTTGAAGCATTGCACCCCTCTGTCATCCCGAGCGAAGTCGAGGGATCTAGCGAGCACAGCGAGCGTATATTAAACTTTACTTTACGCTTCGCTCGCGCTCGCTGGATTCCTCGCCGCGCCGCAAGCGGCGCTCACCTCGGAATGACGGAAGGGTATGGCATTGCCTTATCCTAGGGAATCAACTTTCCTATCGGGGTGAGAGAGTGACAGGGCTTACTTTACCATAATTTTGCATAAAAAGAAAAGGCAGCGAGAAGCTACCTTTTTGGTTTAGTATTCGTATTGAATGGTGTAGCCGATGTCGACGTCGTAGTCGCCGAGGTCGTGGCCGAAGAGGGCGAAGCCTGCGTCGGAAGACACGGTAAAGGTTTTCAGGTCGGAGAGTTGGGACAGGGTAACTTCGGATATTTTGACGCCGTCCCAAAACGAGCCGAGGGCGTTGACGGTCAGCGTTTTCAGACTGCCGTATTGCGGATAGACGCGGTCGTACCATTCGGGGTTGAGTGCGCCGCGGCGGTCGCGGTTTGCGGGTGGCGGGGTCGCCGAGCCGAGTGAAACGTCGTCGATGGCGAAGGACACGCGCCCATTCTGCTCGTCGCCGTAGGGCACGGAACTGATTTCGAAATGAAAGCGAATTTCGGAGATGACCGCAAGGGGCGGCACGGCGGCAGGCAGGGTGTAGGTAAGGTTGCCGCGACTGATCCAAAGCCCCACGCAGTCGTTGTGTTCGGGGTAAGTAAAATAACGGGGATCGTCCGTTTCGCCGATGAAGCCTTTTGCGCCCACGAGTGCACAGCGAAGGTCTGTCTTGACGGTGCGGTACTGCCCGACAGGAATGCGGAAGGCCTGGGTGTTTTCGGGCAGAAAGGACGCGACGTCGATCAGGATCTTGTCGAGCGCGACGGTCAGCACTTTGCTAAGCCCCCTTTTTCCGGGAACGGGCGAGACGGCGATCAGCCCTACGCTTTGCAGTTTTTTTACGTGGGGCGTCAGTGCGCCGTTCGTCAAATGCAGATTTTTCGCGAGGTCGCTCATGGAAATCGAGCGGTGTTCGAGTACCTGTTCCAAGATGTCCATGCGCACTTGGCTGCCGATGGCTTCGCAAATCGAATAGGCGTCTTTCAGGTCGGAAAAATGTTTCATACAAAAAGTATACCACGTTATTTAAGAAAGCGCAACCAAAAGGCGCGGAGAAGGGCGGAGACGTCTTTCCGCCACCTGACGGAAAACAAAAACACTTGACAAGAATGGGGCGGGATGTTATATTTGTTGCGGTGCGAAAAATACGCACGAATACGGAAATGGTTGATAGGCGAAAAGCGTAATGGTTACGAAAAAAGAATTGGAAGAAGCGGATATCATCCGCAAGACAAGCAACGGAAAGCAAACGGCAAAGAGCGTGCTCATTGCGATTTTGGGGGTGCTCTGTGCGGGCGTGATCCGCGCGATCAGCGTATATTCGTTCGTCGTGCCGAACAATTTCGCCCCCGGCGGCGTAACGGGTCTTGCTTCGATTTTGGAATACAAGACGCACATCAATGCGGGTTACTTTCTGGCGATCTTCAACGTGCCGCTTATGATCGTTGCGTTTATTTTTATCAACAAACGGTTCGTCTTTATTTCGACGTCGTTCGTTATCTTTTCGAGCGCGCTGATGGTCCTCTTCGAAAAAATCAACTTCCCTGTGTTCGATGCGACTGCAAAAGCGACCGATCAGGTGTTGCCTGCGCTCGCGGGCGGTATTTTGGGCGGCACGGGCATTGCCATCATGCTCAAAATCGGCGGGAGCTGCGGCGGCACGGATATCATTGCAACCATCATTCAGCGCAAACAATCGGCGGCGAACGTGCCGACGTTTATCTTCATGATGGATAGCACCGTTGTCATCGCATCGGCGTTTATTTATCCCAACTCTATCGTGCCCGTACTAGTCTCTTTTGTGGAAATGTTCGCGTCGAGTAGGACGGCCGAAACGATCTTGCAGGGCTTTAAGTCGGCAATCAAGTTCGAAGTGATCACCGACAAACCCGAAGAACTTGCCAAAGCCATTTTCGACAAGTTGCGGCGCGGCGTGACGATGCTGGAAGCAAAGGGCATGTATACGGGCGAAAAACGCGCGCTCCTCGTCTGCATTATTTCCAAACGGCAGATGTCGAAATTCCGCGAAGTGCTCAAACAATTCCCCGACTCGTTTGCCTACGTCGGTTCGACCAGCGAAGTTGTGGGCAAGTGGGGCGCAAAACAAAGCTCTTAAACGAACGGATTCAAGCTATAACGCCAACGAAAAAGAGCGGTTTTGCAGGTTGTTCCGTAGGCACATTTTTTGATAGACATATTTGGAGCCATGCTTATGAAAAAACTTGTTACCGAAATCAGCAAGGCGTCTTTAATGAAATTATTGCCGATATTCGGAATTGACTCCCAAATAAAAATTTCGGAAGACACGGAAACGTCCAATGATAATGCGGAATCGCTTTTAGAAAAGAAGCCTTTTTACATAGAGGAAAACATAGGTGATTTGGAAAGAATTCTCTCCATATGCGATGACGTTGACTGTTCCGGAACGCCCATACGAAAAAGAATCGAATCGGAAGATTTTTTTGGCTTTTGGGAATTTGTTTTGAATATTCAAAAGCAAAGAGAGTTTGGATGCCCTATAACAAACATTGAATATATT
>JAIEBL010000139.1 GCA_029069015.1 Clostridiales bacterium | reverse complement strand
GGCTGTTCTTTCGCCGGGGCGGATTCGCGACAAGCTGCAAACGGCGCTCTCACAGGTCAGCGCAAGCATTTATATCGAACCCGATATCGCGTTTGCCGATGTGTTCGATGCCGCCGGCACGCTCGTGCGGCGCGGCGAGCTGTATAACCTGTTGCACGGCCTGCGTCTTTTGGGCGATCCGGACAACAAGGATTTGCTTGAGGGGCTGACGAGCGGGGATGAGGTCGATATGGCGACGCTGCTCGGAGATCTTTCTGCCGCGCTGAAGAAAGAGGACGCGCAGGGCAATACGCTTATAACCTATATGGGTGAATCGTCTCTGCTTCGTTCGATTGTGTCCGCCGTGATGATCGACAACCGTTACGCCGACGACGAAGAGCACGAGCTGAACATTTTGTACGTTCCCGCCGTATCGTTGCAACGCGATGCTAAGGGGAGCACGGTGAACCTCATTAAAAAAGACGAGTTCAAGCAGTTGCTTGCGGCGCTTTCGAGCGACGCCGTTATGGATATTATCCGCACGCTGACGGACGAAGCGTCGGATATGGAAGTGGGGGCGCTGTTGCAAAAGGAAGAGGTGATCGCACTCTTCGAGCAGGGCAACGGCATTTTGGAAGGAACGATCGCCAATCTTCTGATAACCGAGTTCGAAGAAAACAAGCACATTGTCGTGCCTGTCGGACTCAAAGGCGAAAAGAATCTAGATAAATGGATTTCGTACCGTGACCGCGGCGAACTGAGTAAGATCTTGCGCGCCATCAAAGAAGTGAATCTCGACTTTGCGGAGCTTATGAAGGGCAACGTCGACGCACAGAAATTGTTTGACGCCTTAGCCGTCGATCCCGTAAAAATGGCGACGATTTTGTTCGATTCGCAGGTGATTCACTATTCGGTGTCCAAACTCATGCTTGACGGGAAGATTGCGTCGCATAACGGGTTTACGCTCATCGTGCCCTCGTCGGTGGCGCAGGCGGTAGAAGGGGAATCGCAACGTATCATCGCCAAAAAGGAACTTACCGCGCTCTTTTCCCAAGTCGCCGCCCTCGACTTGCAGGGGGACTCTTCGGCGCAGTATATCGTGAAAAGGCTCGTTATGCATAAAAATATGCTGAGCGGCAGTAAAATTCTTTGCGCGTCGATCGCGTACTATCTGTTCGGCGACGACGGCGGAAAAATCGAGGGCGTGGCCGTGCCGGGCTACTTTAAGAACGCGAGTAGCATGGAAAGCTTGCAAGAGGGCAACGGCGCGGATATCATGCAAAAGGAAATCGCCGCGCTCATCGATTCGTTGGAAGTGATGTTCGCGGACGACGATTATGCGATAAACGGCGATGCATGGCAGGATAAAATCGCCGCATTGATCCCTACGCTGAACGCGCCTTGTAAGTACGACCCGCATAAAACGAATCTGCAAGTCTTCTATGCGTCGGGCATCGTGCTGTTCAATCTTTCCGAGCAGTTGGAAGACGCGCTGATAAAGAATAACGTCGTGCCCGTTACCGTGATCGCACAGGCCAAAGATTACGTGCAGCCGTGGGACGAAAAACCCTTTAAATTCGACGAGTTGGAAGCGCTCGTTTACCTGCTCGACGTTTGCGGAATCGGCGATCTTTCCGAAATCACCGATGCGTTTGCGTCCGATTTGCAAGACAAGGTGCTCACGCTTAACGACGAATACGGCGTGAGCGGCAAAACGAAGCTTTCTTTGATTTATCCGTCCGTCATCGTGCAATCCATCGTTGCCGATGCGCTCGACGACGTGTTTTTCGGCGAAACGCCCATTATCGAAGAAAAGGTCTTGGTCGCAATCAAGCAGAACGGCGAAAACGGCTACTATCCGATTGAAGAAATCGCCGCGCTCATAAACGGCGTGAAAAATGGTTTGCGGTGCGACTCGTTGGACGACGTAACGGATGCGGACTACACCGATTTCTCGTTGGTTCGCGATAAAGACATCGGGGCGATTTGTGCGTCCGACCTTCTTTCGGGCGTTCTGACGAAAGCCGTCAAGGAGAGCTTCGGCGGTACGGACGAAGAGGGCAGAACGGGTATCGTTCATACCGACCTTGCGTATAAGTCGTCCGAAATGCCTGTATACAGACTTTCGGAGTTCGAAGCCATCATCGCGCTTACGCGTTCGATCGAGGGGAGCGCCGATTTGAACACGCTCGACATAACGGCTGTCGATTTGACCGAAGTCGCGGACTATATCTACGACGAAGAGACGGAGCGCACGGCGTCCTATCTTTTGGCGGCGACCATTTCGTTCAAGCTGCTCGAAGAAGAGCCGTCCGAGGGTGGCGCGGAGACCGAGAACGTGCTGATCATTCCCTATACCGTGGTTTGGGAAGCGCATAACATGATTCAGCCCCGCGAAGCGGCGCGTTTGATTCGTGCCTTTACGCGCATTTGCGGCAGCGCGGATATCGAACATTTTTCGTTGGATGTATTGACGCTTCCCAAAACCGAAGACGTGGACGAAGTGCTTAAGAGTGCGATCATGCGCGCGAGCATTACGCAGACAATCGTGGACAACAACCCCGAAACGAGAACGGATTTGTTCGTGTCGCAAGCCAAAATAGAAAAGACGGCAGAGGGTGAGCTGCCGCACGTCGCCAAACAATTCGTACGCGAAGACAACGATTGGTATATTTATGCAGGCGACAAAGAGGTCTATTCGATTGTAAGCGAAGAACTCCGGCGGTTGTTCGTGCTCTTTAACGCGGTGCGTGCGGACAACGCGGAAATTTCGGACTTTGCGTTGCCGTCGCTTAATTCCTTGGACGAGATCACGCAATTTATCACCGATTGCACAAGCGGCGGGGTGGACGAACGGGAGATCCTTGAAGCCGATATTCTGCGCTACCAGATCGGCAAAGTGTTGATAAGAGACAATTCTCTTGCCGCCGCTGCTGCGGAAGCGGAAAGGGTGTACGATTTGCGTGCGCACGTTTTAACGAACGTGCAAGCCCTAAGTAGCGATACGCTCTACGAAATGCTCGGAAAGGTCTGATTATGGGTATTGTGTTTTTTTTGCAAAGTCTGGGTTTGGGGGCGGGACTTGCCATGGACGCGTGCGCCGTATCGGTGTCGAACGGATTGAGCGAGCCGAAAATGCGCGCCGTAAAAGCGTTTTGCATAGCTCTGACTTTTGCCGTGTTTCAGGCGCTTATGCCGCTTATTGGCTACTTTGCGGGGCACGTTTTCGTGCGGTTTATCGGGAAGTTTATCCCGTGGATCGCGCTCGGCGTGCTCACTATACTCGGCATTAAAATGATCGTCGACGGCGTCAAAGAAAATAAGCGCGCCGCCGCGGGGCAAGAAGAGGAGCATAAACCTCTTACGGTGGGTGCGCTCTTTATGCAGGCGATCGCGACGTCGATCGACGCGCTCGGCGTCGGGATAACCTTTGCCGCGTACCGCGTCGTGCAGGCAGTCGTCGCCGCCGTGCTCATTGCCGTCGTGACGCTCGCGATTTGTTTTCCCGCCGTGTATATCGGAAAAAAGTTCGGTAAATCGTTGGGCGGAAAATCGGTCATCGTAGGCGGGTGCATATTGATTGCCATCGGCATCGAAATCTGCATCACGGGGCTTTTGTAGAAAGAGCGATACTAAATTTTTGCATTAAAAACTTTCATTCTTTTTTAGGGTGTGTTATACTGTATCTATGGACGAAAATCTTTACAAACAATTGGAAACTTTACGCAATACTTTGCGGCAAACGCCCGAAAACGGCAAACGCCCGAACGTTTGCTCCGACGCCTCGCTTCTCGAACTTGCGCGGCTCGTACCGAAGAGCAAAGAAGAACTCATGTGCGTGCACGGCTTAGGTCGGGTGTTCGCGGAAAAATACGGCGACGCATTTATGGAAGTGCTTGGGGCTTACCGCGCCTCTTCCGTAAAGGAACGGCTGCTTACGCCGCACGTTCGCTCCACGCTTAAAAATCTGGAAACGCGGCTGGTTGCGGTCAATAAGCGTAACCGCTTGCTCTACATGCCCAAAATCGGCACGCACGCCGTAGACCTCGTGCAAAACGACAGGGCGTTCAACAATCGGCTTTCGACGTTTATCAAGCGGTTCGAGGGCGACAAGAAGTTGTCGATTTGTAAGCTCGACGGCTCGGACAAAGAAACGAAACGCTATAAACGGCTCAACGCGCTCTTGCGTGAAACAGACCGCGTCAAGCGTGAAAGCGGCGAGTCCGAACTGTTCATCGCGTACCCGTTTGCGGTGGGGAAGGTCCCCGGAGAAAATTTCCCTATACGCGCGCCGCTCGTGCTCTTTCCCGTAGAGTGCATCGTTTCCAACGAGGGCGTCTCTTTGCGCATGGCAGCCGAGCGCGACGTCATCTACAACACGAGTCTGATTTTATCCTTCAATAAGTTCTACGGAAAGAACGAGCCGCTGCCGCTTGCCGAGTTGGAAGAGATTCCCAACGCGCTTTTCTTTTCCCAAACGGCTGCTTTCTATAAAGAGCACGGCATCGAGCTTATAACGTGTGCGGATGAATTGCAGACCTTTACCGAATATTCGGCGAATGAGTTTGCAAAGATCCCCGCGGGGACGTTCACCATCGAACCGTGCGCGGTGCTGGGCAGATTTCCGCTGTACAGCGGCGCACTGCAGCAGGACTTTCGGCGCATTACCGAGAGCGAAACCGTCAACCCGCTCCTGAACGATTTACTGCAACGCTACGAAGACGTGGACATCTATTCGGACAGCGAGGAGTTCGGCGAACAGCCGCTCGTGTCCCGTTTTCCCGAGCGCGCGCTCAGCTACTTAGGCGATCTGAACATCAGTCAGGAAGCGGCGATTTTCAATATCGAGCAGAGGAACAAGTTGGTGATACAAGGCCCGCCGGGAACGGGTAAATCGCAGACCATTGCGTCCATGATCGCCGACTTTGTCAACGACGGAAAAAACGTGCTCATGGTGTCGCAGAAGAAAGCCGCGCTCGACGTCATCTATTCGCGGCTCGGGAAGCTTTCCGAGTTGTGTCTCTTTGTCCACGACGTCAAAGATAAAGACGGCTTTTACGCGCAGATCGAGTCTATGTTGCGAACCAACGAAGCGGCGGTTTCGCCCGTTACGCAGTTCAATACCGTCTCCGACGCCGTAGACGCCGATTTAAAGAACCTTGAAGCGCTTGGCGATACTTTGTTCTACGACCGCAAATACGGCGCGAGCATGGCGGAAATCTACCGTAAAGCCACGCGGGATCCTTTCCGAAAAGACGATACGGTGCTTGTGGAAGACTATCTTGCGAGCACGCCCACGGACTTCTTTTCCATGGGTATTGCGCGTATCGAAGAAACGGTGCAAGAGGTGGGCGACCCGTTCACGGCGGAGTCGGCTTTGAAATTTGCCGACCTTGCCGAGCAGGACGATTGGATGCTTTCGTTAAAGCCCGACCTGACCGACATGGAGTCGGCGGCGGCTGTCGCGCAGATGAAAGAAGTCGTGGATTTGTTCGTGGAATACAAAAACGCCAAAATTTTCCGTCGCGGCAAAGCCAAACGCATGTATAAAAAAGCGCTGCGCGCGTTCGTTGCGTCGGCGTTCGTCGCGCCCCCGAAAAACTTCTATAAGCAGTTTTTCAAAGACCCCACGGCGCTCTATAACGGCGTCAAAAACCGTCCCGCGTTCTTCCGCTATAAAGAAGTTTACGACCGACTGTCGGGCGAGGCAAAGCTGACGTTCGGCGTCGCCCGCAACGTAGCCGCCCGCCGCGACGAAACGTTTGAAGACGCGCTCTGCCGTATCGTGCCTTTTGCGCTCTACTACTATATCAACGAGTTCGAGGCGATCAGCGGCGATACGCTTTCCGCCGTGCTCGGCTTCGATAAGACGCTTTCGCATATCCTCGGCAATCTTGACAAAAAGAAAGAGCTCAGCCGCACGATGATGAAAGCCACGCTGTTGGACGCCGTGCGCAGCAGTCTGCAAATGAGCAAGCGTCGCGGGGACATGCTTCGTATCGCCGAAAGCAAGCGGCGTTGGAACGTGCCGCGCTTCGTGGACAAGTTCGCGTTCGAGCTGTTCAACGGCATAAAGGTCTGGCTCATGACGCCCGAAACGGTGTCGCAGCTTCTGCCGCTCGAAAGCGATCTGTTCGACCTTCTGATTTTCGACGAGGCGTCGCAGATCTATATCGAAAAGGGCGTGCCCGCCATCGTCCGTGCCAAGAAGGTCGTGATCGCGGGCGACCACAAGCAGCTTCGTCCGTCCTCTTTGGGGAGCGGGCGTATCACCTACGACGAGTGGGAAGAAGAGGAAGCCGAAGCCGCACTCGAAGAGGAAAGTCTTCTCGACCTTGCCCGCTTCAAGTACCCCGAGCTTATGCTCGATTTCCATTACCGTTCCAAGTACGAAGAGTTGATCGACTTTTCCAACTATGCATTTTACCGCGGGCGTCTGAACGTGTCGCCCAACGTATGCCCGTCGGCGCAACCGCCCATTCGCGTGTATAAGGTAGACGGACTGTGGGAATCGCGTCACAATTACGCCGAAGCCGACGTCGTGGTGTCCTTGCTCCGTGAGCGCTTAAAGAACAATCCCGACCGCGACACCATGGGCGTCATCACGTTCAACAGCGAGCAGCGCGATTATATTTTGGATAAAATCGACGACCTGCGTCGGCGCGATCCCGCGTTTGCCGCCGCGTACGACGCCGAAGCGAACCGCAAGGAGAACGGGGAAGATATCGGATTGTTCGTCAAAAACATCGAGAACGTGCAGGGCGACGAGCGCGATTGCATTATTTTCTCCACTGCCTACGCCAAGGACGCAAACGGCAGATTTATCCGCAACTTCGGTTGGCTCAACCAGACGGGCGGCGAAAACCGTCTGAACGTCGCGATTTCCCGCGCCCGCAAGCATATCGATCTCGTCACGAGCATTTTGCCCAACGATCTGCGCGTGGACGATCTGGCGGGTGACGGACCGCTCTTTTTCCGTAAGTACCTCGAATACGCATACC
>JAIEBL010000138.1 GCA_029069015.1 Clostridiales bacterium | reverse complement strand
TCATAAAGACGTGACCGAACGGATGAAAGCCGTAGACGAAACACTGTACGAACAAGTCAAAGCGATACTCGAAAAGAATCTGAGCGAACGGCACTTGCGCGGCGGCAACGCCACGAAACTGAAATACGAAAAAGAAAAACAACAAGGATAGCGCATACGCGCGATAGTTGCCATTATATAAAAAGAGCAGAACGCAAATGTTCTGCTCTTTCGTTTCTTTCTTTTATCGAACTACTCGTACAGTCTGCTTACCGGCAGATCGGCGTAAATAGACTCGATTGCCTCGGCAAAAACGGATGCAACGGTGACTTCCTCGATCTTGGAAATGCGTTTTTCGGCGGGAAGCTCGATCGTGTCGAGTACGTAGATTTTTTCGAGCACCGAATTTTCAAGCCGCTCGATGGCAGGCCCGGAAAGCACGGCGTGTGTGCAGCAAGCGTACACTTTCGTTGCGCCGCCCACTTCGAGGAGCGCTTTTGCGCCCTGCGTGATCGTGCCCGCGGTGTCGATCATGTCATCCACCAAAAGGCAAGTCTTGCCTTGCACGTCGCCCACGATGTTCATGACTTCCATAACGTTTGCCTTGGGGCGGCGCTTATCCACGATCGCAAGATTAAGGTTGAGCTTTTGCGCCATCTGACGCGCTCTGCCCACGCTGCCTACGTCGGGCGAAACGACGATCATGTTCTCTTTGTCTTTCATGAAGTCTTGCTTTAAGAGTGCCTTCGTAAGCACGGGGATGCCCAGCAAATGATCGACGGGAATATCGAAAAAGCCTTGGAGCTGCGACGCGTGTAAATCCATCGTCAGCACGCGGTCTGCGCCTGCACTCGTGATAAGGTCGGCAACAAGTTTGGCGGTAATGGGATCGCGCGCACGGGCTTTGCGGTCTTGGCGTGCATACCCGAAGTACGGAATGACGGCGGTGATACGGCCGGCGCTCGCACGACGGAGCGCGTCGATCATGACGAGCAATTCCATGAGGTTATCGTTCACGGGATACGAGGTCGACTGAATCACGAACACGTCGCAACCGCGTACCGTTTCCCCGATGTGTACCGAACATTCTCCGTCCGAGAACGTGCCGACCTCGGCGTCGGCAAGCTGCATTTTAAGCTTGTCCGCTATCGCCTGCGCCAGCAATCGGCTGCCGTTGCCCGCAAAAAGCTTGATCCTGTTACCGTGTGCAATCATTCTATGTACTCCTTTGGTTTAATTCTCTTCGTTGTCTTGTTCGGGCGTTTTGGGACAAAATTTATTTCCCAACCAATCGGGCTTGATCACCTGGCGCGCCCGCGCGATCGCCAGCGCCCCTTGCGGCACGGACTCGTTGAGCGTGCTGCCCGCCGCCACGAACGCACCGTCTTCAATCGTCATAGGCGCAATGATATTGCTGTTGCTCCCCACGAACACGTGGTCACCCACTTTCGAACGGAATTTGTTTTTGCCGTCGTAGTTGACGAACACGACGCCGCAACCGATGTTGCAGTTCTTGCCCATTTCGCAGTCGCCCACGTAGGAAAGGTGCGACACCTTGCTGCCCTCGCCGATGATGCTCTTCTTGATCTCCACAAAGTCACCGATGCGGCACTTCGGACCGATAATGCTGTCGGGACGAATATACGCAAACGGACCGACCGTAGCCTGCTCGCCTACGTAGCTGCGGTAAATGCGCGACGAATTGATTTTCGCGCCGCAGTCGATAATGCTGTCTTCGATCACGTTGCCGTACAAAAGCTCCGCGCCTGCTTTGATCGACGTCTTCCCTTTTAAGATATTCTGCGGTCCTACCGTAACGCCCGACTCGATCGTAACGTCGCCCTCGACGACGGTCGTCCCGAGGTCGGTAAAGCGCACGCCACGCTCGGCGTGGTAACGCAAAATACGGTTCTTCATCACGTCGGAGACGAGCGCAAAGCTGTGCCAGTCCGATGCCGTCAGAAAGTCCTCTTCGTTAAAATAGTATACGTTGTCGGTATACAGCTTTTCGCAAGACAATAAAAAAGGCGTGCGGAACACGTAACCGCGCGTCATTTTCACTACGTTTACGCTGCCGTTTTCCATCACCGATACCGCTTCCGCCACCGTTTTTTTGGTGATAAGCGGCGTGTCCGAAAACAGCACGACCGTAAATTCTTTCTTAACATCCACGTACCCGCGAAGCAATACGGGCAGCGGCAGCGAAGAGGTATACTCCGCTTCCGTACTCGGCGCATTACCCAAAGCAAGACGCACCCATTCAAGCATGGTTTTGCCCAAAAGAACCGTCGACGATGTGTCGCCCATCTGCGGGTTGCTCACTTTGAGAAGAATACCGAACACGTTATCCATAACGATAAACATTATAGTTTTTTTCCGCCCGATTGTCAAGCGAATCGGGTGCGGGCACACAGTGTTTTAAAAAAAGTTTTCTCAATCGAATTTCCGTTTAGGCGATTTCCGCTTTTCTTTGAAAAAGCGCTTTATGGGCAAGACGCACTCCTCGCGCAGGATGCCCCCCGTAATTTCGGCGCGGTGATTGAGCCGCTCGTCCTGCGCCAGGTTCATCACCGTCCCGCAGCAGCCGAACCGCAAATCTTCCGT
>JAIEBL010000137.1 GCA_029069015.1 Clostridiales bacterium | reverse complement strand
GTACCAAACGTTTTCTCATAATCGTATCCTCCAAGAATTTAATTGTTATTTTTTACAACGAGCACACCGTTGCCAAAAATCGTATCGTCGCCGTAGCTTAGCGAAAACAGTATTTTTCCGCTCACCGCAAGCTTTGCGCTTTTTTTGCCTATGTTGAAATATGCCGTAACGCACTCCCCGCCGCCGCGCCGCGTTATGGTAAGAATATCGCCGCATGCCGAAACCGTAGCGTTCCCGCCCGACAGCGCCGCCTGCTTTTTCAAACCGAGTATAGCCTTAACGTTTTGCAGGTACGCTTCATTCTGATTGGCTTTCATCCAATCGAACGGTTTGCGACAGTCGGGGTCGCCGTCGCCGTCTAGCGGCAGCTCCGTGCCGTAGAACACACACGGCATGCCGGGGAACATAACCGCGGCTACAAACGCGCAAAGCAGCTTATCCTTGTTGCCGCCCGCAAGCCGTAAAAACCTAGGCGTATCGTGGTTATCCAAAAAGTTGAGCGCCATGGCGTTTGCCTGCTCCAGGTTGGCGACGAGCAACTTGTTCATGCGCTCCGAAACGACGGTTGCGCGCACGGGGTCCTTTCCGAATCCGTCGATGAGTATTTTTTGCAGCTTGTAGTTCATTACGCCGTCGAACTGGTCGCCGCGCAGCCAATGCTCGTTGTCGTGCCAGATCTCGCCGATGATCAGCGTGTCGGGCGCCGCCGCCTTGATCTCTCGGCGTAGCTGACGCCACATATCGTGCGATATCTCGTCGGCCACATCGAGCCGCAGCCCGTCGAAGCCGAGGCTTACGTATTCGAGCGCGATATCGATTAAATACCGCCGCACCGCCGCGTTGCTCGTGTTCCACTTGGGCATGCGCTTGCAGCGTGCAAAACACGCGTAATTGCCCTTTTCGATATCGGGCACGCCGTCCGTCAAGAACCAGTCGTAATACTTCGATTTTCGACCCCGCTTGACCACGTCGGCAAAAATCTCATGCTCCGCGTCGCAATGATTGAACACGCAATCTATGACCACCTTCATATTGCGATCGTGCGCCGCCCTTATAAGCCGAAGGAGCTTTTCCGTATCGCCGAACTGCGGATCGACGCGTAGGTAGTCTTTCACGTTGTACTTGTGGTTGGAGCTTGAAAGGAATACGGGCGTAAGGTACAGGGCGGTAATGCCGAGATCAAACAGGTAATCGAGCTTTTCCGTTATGCCGTCTAAATCCCCGCCCGTAAACGAGTGGCGGTCGATTTCCCCGTTCCACGGCGTGTTGATATAACCGTCGTCCTTGTCAAAATCGCCGCGCGCGAACCTATCCACGAATATCTGATAAAACGTGGCGTCGCTTACCCACCCGACCACGGGCATCACGTCTACGGCGTTGATAAACGGGAACTGAAAGAACGTGTAGTACGCAAGATCGAAATCGTAATCGTCTAAAAGCCCGTCTTCCGAATAGTAATACGTCTTTCCCTTTTCGGTGATTCTGAACACGTAGGCAAACCGCACGTCGGTAAGCCGTACGACCGCGCGGTAGTACGAGAACTTACCGTCGCACGCCGAAACGTGCATGGGTACGGTGAACCTTTCGCGCGTAAAATCGTATTTGGTATTATAGAGGATCTCCACCGAATCAAGCTTGTCGCTTGCCGCAACGCGTAGCGTGATTGAAAGCGTGTTCGGATCGAGCGCGTAGGCAAACCGACTCTCGGGCTGATGATACACGGCGTACTCGTTCATACTACTTCACCTTTACCGTGTGCGTTGCGCCCTGTACTCTTTCCGTGGCTTTATAGAAACAGTCCAGGAGCGCATTCACCTTATCTTCCGTATTGGCGGGAATCAGGAGCATGTTCTCGTCGTTTGCGCCGTACAGATTTTTGATGGCGGCGTCTACGGTAACCACGTTGCCCGAAAACCCGCCTACCGCGTTGCCGTCTATAAAAACGACCTTACACGGCAGTTTACAGATCTCGTCTCTCAGCTTTTGGTTGTAGGTATCGACGAGCGCAAGCGTAAAGTTGTGTTCGCCGAATTTGGCGTTGCCGCACTCGACCACGTAGTCGAAATCCTGATAGATCTGAAAGAACAGCTCGTCGTTGATAATGCCGTCCACCGATAGTAGCGGCACGTAGTTTTCGCGCGCAAGCCGAAAGAACGTATCCTCCTCCACGCCCATGCAAACGATGGCATCGGCGGTGTCCACACGCGTGTTTTCCAAATGCGTGCGCATGATAAGGTTGTAGCCGAGTCGCTCGAACGCCTTACCGAGCCGCCGCAAAAAATCGTAGCTTTCCGCTTTTTGCAAAACCGATTCGTGCTTGTCGGTGAGGATGATCACGTTTCGGCTCTTTTGCAGCGCGAACGACTGCGCAAGCCGCGACGGGCAAAAATTATACAGGTTTACGATTTGCAAAATCTTGCGCTTGGTATCGGGCGTGTACCGATCCTCGTGCTTGCCGTTTATGACGTACGAAACGGTTGCCACCGACACGCCCGAAAGGCGCGCTATGTCTTTTATCGTGATCTTTTCCATACGAAACGCTTACGCCAAACCCATAGGTTCCATGTACACGGCCATATTGCTGCCGCCGCTGAAATATTTGATATACAGGTTGTAAACGCCCGCCGTTTCCAATATGTACGTGACACGGGGTTCAACGGTGTAATACGCGCTGTCAAGCGCCGACAGATAGGTTTTGGTGTCGTTGTCCTTTTGAGTGCTCGCCTCCAAGGTGATCGACCACCGCTTGTTGCTGCCGCCGATGGGCGATTTTTCGGCTTTGTCCGAATCCTTCAAACCGGTGGTATACACCACGAACGAATCGCCTTGCTTGAGTTCCAAGCCTTCTACTTTCAGCTCGGCCGCAAACGCGTAACCCAAGGTCTCCGCCGACGAAATATTGGTAAAGCCACGAATGAGCTTAACGTTTTCCGTCGTGCCGTCGGCATGTTGAAGCACCAGGTAGTGATTGGGTTCCACAATCGTGCCGCCGTCGGGAATGATCGGGTCCTTGCGCTGCGAAAGATCCGCGCGCCAGTCCGCGTAAAAGAACGTCGTTTCCGTCAGCTTCGGCACGCTTTTGTAATACGTAACCGTAGCGTCTTTAATCGTCCACCACCCGTTAAAGCAGTATGCGTTGCCGTCTTTATCCTTGCGCGTGCTGGTCGGTACGGGCAGCTTAGAACCGCGATCGAGCGTGCAAAGATACGCGTTGTCGGTAAAAATCGCTTCACACTCGGAAGCGGAAAGCTTGGTCGCGCCGCTCGGCACAGTGTTTTCCACCGTTTGCCCGCCGGAGAGATAGGTGCCGGGAACGAGATAAAGCTTGCTTTGCGTAGCCGTCTCGGCCAAAGGCGCGGGAGAATATTGAGTGGTGTCGGCAGAGGCGGTCATAACACCGAAACTGCAAACCGCCATCACGCTTATCAAAATCAAAGTACAGATCTTTTTCATGATTTACCCCTTAACGCCGTAAATGATCATGCTCATAGCGGGAACTTTGCCACCCGTCACCACACCGTACACCACCGTGCCGCCGATACCGGAGGGCACCGCGATATCCTGTTTCGATGCATTGACGAGTACGCGGATTTCCTTGTCGCCCGACTTAATGCTGTAATCCATTAAGCTTCCTTCCGTCGTGTGACTTACGAGCTTGCCGTTTGCCACGTTGTACGCCTTGCGGATTTCGATTACCTTTTTGTACAGCGAGTATACGGAAGTCGCGTCCGTGCTTTGCTCGAAGGCGCCGTCAAGCTGCATATTGAGCGCGTCCCAAGTCATGCGGTAATTGTTAAAGCCCATCAGATAATTGCAGTTGTACGAGCTGTCTTCAAGCGCCGTCGTCCACTTCATAGGCTGACGGTACCACCTGTCCTCGTGCCCCACGCCGTCGCCTGCGGGGTTCGCCGTCTTTACGCCGAACATACCGATTTCGTCGCCGTTGTATATCCAGGTAAGGCCGGGAACCGTAAGGCACATGCCGCCCCACAGCTTGGCTAGGTTTTCGGACAAAACCCAATCGTCGTCACCCGCGACCGCCGTACGCGGCAAGCCGACGTCGGTTAAGAACAATTTGTCGCGCGCGCGCTGCACGTCGTGGTTCGACGTGAATATGCCATCGATGTAATCGGTGCGCCCGTCCATAAAGCTCGTCTGCGCAACGAGATATTGGTTGAGAATACTCGCGGCGTAGTCCTCGCCCTTGGCGATCCTGTTCAGCCCCGCCGTGCCGTCGTAGTACCAGTTAAAGTTGAACTGCGAATCGAGCCCGCCGTATAAGCCCGCAAGCTTGGTGGGATCGCCGTTGAAGTTCTCGCCCACCAAAATCGCGTTGGAATAGCTCGCTTTGAGCTTGGCGTTGAACTCCATAAAGAAATGCAGGTTCTTGTTCATGTCGAACGAGTAGTCAGCGTCGTTCGCCACGTCGATGTCGCTCACCACCCAATCGGAACGGTCGCGGCTTTCGTTCGCCATATAAATATGCTTCACCGCATCGAGACGGAATCCGTCGAGACCGAAGCTCATCCAATACAGCGCAACTTCGAGTATGGCGTCGCGCGTGCCCTGGTAGTCGTAGTTCAGCTCGGGCATTGACGAACCGAAGCTCGAATAGAAGTAGTACCCGTTGGCGTCTTTGAACCACTGCTTTTTCGCCCGCTCGTCTTTAAGACTACTGACGTATTCCTCGTTTTGCCACGTGTAGAAATTGCGGTAGTCAATCACCTTTTTGGTGCCGTCGGGCAGCGTGATCGTTTGCTTTTTAAGACTCTGCGATTTTGCAAACCACGGGTTGGAAAGCGACGTGTGGTTCAGCACGAAGTCCATCACGATCTTCATGCCCTTTTGGTGCGCCTTGTACACCAGCTCTCTGTAATCGTCGAGCGTGCCGAATCTGGGGTCTACCGTAAAGTAGTCCATAATGTCGTAGCCGTGATACGAATTGGAGTGCTGGAAGGGCGTAAGCCACAGCGTGTCTACGCCGAGCTCGTCGAGATAACCGAGCTTGTTGATAATACCGCGCAAGTCCCCCATACCGTCGCCGTCGCTGTCCGCAAACGACGCGATAAAGATCTGATAGCCTACGCTGTTTTCGTCCCAGCCTTCGGCTACAGGCTGCTGCTTGTAAACGTCGTTGTTGCCCTTATTGGACACGACGTCGTACTTGGTGACAGCCTCCCCAGGCGCCAAACCTGCGTACGGATCGTCTACGATGGAAGCCGCAAACTGACTTGCACCGTCCTGCGTTGCGCCTTGACGAATGAACCAATGGTAATCGCCCTTTTCGCGCTTGGCGTCGTTTAGAACGATATACACGTCGCCGCCGTCGTTTACCCAAAAGCCCGTGCCGTTCAAACGGCTGTCTTGCGAGTAAACCTGTATGCCCACGCGCTTCGCCTCGGCGTAGCTTATGGTCAAACCCTTATGCGTGCGTAGCGTACTGTCCCAGCCTGCGTCCGTGTAGGTGGCGGTAAGGTCTATATCATAGACCGCGCCGGACTCGTCTATCTTCATCGGATAGAACGCTCTGCCCTCGCTGTTCGTGGGGAAATACTCCCACGTCCAAAGCCCCCAATCGCCGTAAACGCTCGACTGTATCTGCGTGGAATAGTCGGGCTTTTGCGCCGTGTTTGCCGTGCCGTTCTCGTCCTCGGCGTGTGCGCCGCGCAAGTAATGCACGTACAAATGGTTCACCTCACCCCAAGTAAGGTTTTCCTCGTACTGCTTGGCAACCTCGTCCGTTACGGCAACGCTCCATTCTGCGATAAGCGTAATGTTCGAGCTGACCGTATCGGTGCTGAAATTCCACTCTGCCGAACCGTTGAACCAGCCGATAAGCTCGTGACCGTCCCAATAGTCGATGACCGGCTCTACGACCTTCTCGCCCCTTTTCACCGTTTGACTGTCGGGCGTCGATACGCCGGCGTCCATCGCTTGCTCGCCCACGTCGAAAGTAACCGTAAATTCGCTTGGCTTCGGCGGCTTCTTCGTGCAGCCCGTAAACGTACAACCAACGAGCAGTACGACTGCAAGGATCACGCTAAGAACGTTCTTCCTTTTCATAAATCTCTCCTGTGCTATTAACCGTTTAACTTAATTGACTTTACGGACCCCCGATAAAGGGTCCGTAAAGCAGTTAAGTTATCGTATTACTTTTTGATGATCAATCCTGTGCGGGCGCTACGTATTCCTGCACGTGCACTTTACCCGCTTCCACGTAGATAACGTACGAATGCCCCGATTTCAAGCCGGACAAGTTGCCCGTCTGTTGGCCCTCGTTACCGGTCGTCGTGTTGATCTGGCTATCCGCATCACTCCATCTAACGATAACGGTGATCTCGTCTGCGGTAACGGCGGTGCTACCGGTCATAGTGGCACTCAAAGCACCCGTGCCATTTATAACGCCGTCCTGCCAACTGCCGAAAAGATTATTGCCGCTGTTATGCGCGTAAATATAGTATCCGTCCATATCGGCTGCGCCGATACCGTTTCCTTCCGGATCGACAATATAAAGCGTTATGCTATTTGCCGAATCCGCGCCCCACGTGATCGTTACAGCCACGCAACCCGTGGGAATTTCCGAAACCTCGTCATACGACGTCGGCGTGCCGATAAACTGGTAGTTCGTGCCGCCATTTTTGTAGAGCTTAATATACACCTCGAAATTCGCGTCCCTGGTTACCTCGATCACGGTTGCGTTCATACCGCCCCAACCGTTCGGATCGTCGATTTTAATGCAACTGCCATTGAGCCAGAAACCCTCTTTTTTGTTGCCGTCGATATAAACCGTCAGCTTGGTGCCCTTTTCAAAGAATTGCTTCTTGCCGGCGCCAAGCCAATATTCGTCGAAAGAGGTATCTTGATTGCCGGTATTGAGCGTCAATTCGGCAAGGCGCTCGGTGCCGTCCTCGCTCCAGAAGCCGTCTTTTTGCGCGATCTTCGCGGTGATCGTGGTAGCCGCTTCGAACACGTCGTTTTCCACGTCCAAATCGTTCTCGCCGTTAAGCCAGCC
>JAIEBL010000136.1 GCA_029069015.1 Clostridiales bacterium | reverse complement strand
TCGATTGTGTTCCCCGCCTTTAAACCACCCCTCGCAACGACAAGGTGCCGCCTTGACTGCTTGCAGAAGCGGGAATTGGGAAGGCGTAGCCTGAAACAAAAAAGAAGCGAAAGAAAGAACATGATGTAAAAGCTATTGCACCCCTCTGTCATCCTTCGTCTCTTCGCTCGGGATGACGGATGGGGATGGCGCACGCCTTGTAGAATCAATTGTTTTCACAAGGAATGACGGAGCAGGGGCGTGGAAATCAACCGCTCTTTTTACTTCGGGGTATCGTACGGCGGATAAAAGAAAAGAAGCGTTTGCGGACGCTTCTTTTATCAAGTCGTTTTATGTCTGTGATAGATTACACCGAGAACAGAAGGTCGGCGTAGGTGGGGATCGGCCATTCGCTTGCGGGGATGAGCATTTCCAATTCGTCGCAAGCGGCGCGTACTTCGCGCATGGCGGCAATCACTTCGTCGCGGTAGGCGCATGCTTGCGCTTCGATACCGTCTACGCTTTTCACGCGCACGACGGCGTCGGCAAGCTTATCGTTCGCCGCAAAGGCGGAGGCGGTCAGCGCGTCGATTTTCTTCAGAAGACTCAGTTCGGTTTTCGCCGTGAAAGAAAGATTCTTTTTGCTTTCGGCGGTGCGGGCGAGCGTTTTCTGATAGGCGATGCAAGCGGGGATGATCTGTTTGCCTGCCATATCGATCATGGTCAGCGCTTCGATGTTGATGACCTTGCAGTAGTTTTCGAGTAGGATCTCCTGCCGTGCTACGATTTCCTCGCGCGAGTACACTTTGTGGCGCGCGAACATTTCCACGTTCTCGTCGCGAGAATAGAGGGGAAGAGCGTCGGGCGTGGTCTTCAAATTCAGCAGACCGCGCTTTTCGGATTCTTTCGTCCATTCGTCCGAATAGTTGTTGCCGTTGAATACGATGCGTTTATGCTTGGCATACGTTTCGGTGATCAGCTTTTCGGCGGCAGCGAGCTTATCAGTGCTCGCTTCGAGGACGTCGGCATATTCTCCGAGCACATCGGCAACCGAGGTGTTGAGCATCACGTTCGGGCAGGCGATGTTGAACGCCGAGCCGAGCATACGGAACTCGAACTTGTTGCCCGTAAAGGCGAACGGCGAGGTGCGGTTGCGGTCGGTGGTGTCGGACATAAAGGCGGGAATGGACTCGACGCCGAGTTGTACTTTGTTTTCCGTTTTGCCCGTATATGCTTTTCCGCTCTGCCGCGATTCCAGAATGTTCGTCAGCTCGTTGCCTAAGTACATGCTGATAATGGCGGGAGGGGCTTCGTTCGCACCCAAACGGTGGTCGTTGCCCGCGCTTGCCACCGAAAGACGCAAAAGATCTTGGTGCAGATCGACCGCTTTCATAACGGCGGAAAGGAAGAGCAGGAAACGGGTGTTCTTTTCGGGTTCGCGGCCCGGGTCTAAAAGGTTTTCGCCCGTATCGGTGGAAATCGACCAGTTGTCGTGTTTGCCGCTGCCGTTCACGCCCGCAAACGGTTTCTCGTGCAATAAGCACACGAGCCCGTGGCGGTCGGCAACTTTTTTCATCACTTCCATGGTGAGCTGGTTGTGGTCGGTGGCGACGTTCACCGAGGCGAAGATGGGTGCAAGCTCGTGCTGTGCGGGCGCAACCTCGTTGTGGCGCGTCTTTGCCAAAATGCCCAACTTCCAAAGCTCGCTGTCGAGTTCGTCCATATACGCAATGACGCGCGGGCGAAGCTCGCCGAAGTAGTGGTCTTCGAGTTCCTGTCCTTTGGGCGGGCGCGCGCCGAACAGCGTTCTGCCCGCAAAAATCAGGTCTTTGCGCTTCTTCCAAAGCGTTTTATCGACCAAGAAATATTCCTGTTCCGGTCCTACCGTCACGTTCACGTGATGTACGTCCGTCTGCCCGAGTGCGTTAAGTACGCGCACCGCCTGACGCGAGAGCGCTTTCATGGAGCGCAGCAGCGGCGTCTTTTTATCGAGGACCTGCCCCGAATACGAAATGAACGCCGTGGGGATGCAAAGCGCGCCGTCTTTGATAAAGGCGTAGCTCGAAGGGTCCCACGCCGTGTAGCCGCGCGCTTCGAACGTCGAACGAAGACCGCCCGAGGGGAAGCTCGACGCATCGGGTTCGCCCTGGATCAGCTCTTTACCCGAAAAATTCATTAAGACCGTGCCGTCGCCGTTGGGGGAAATGAAGCTGTCGTGCTTTTCGGCGGTAATGCCCGTCATCGGTTGAAACCAATGCGTATAATGGGTCGCGCCGTGTTCGATTGCCCAATCCTTCATTACGGCGGCAATCGTGTCGGCAAGGGCGGGGTCGAGTGCTTCGCCGCTGTTTACCGCTTTTTTGAGCGCGGTGTACGTTTCTTTTGGAAGCCGTTGTTTCATCACTTTGTCGTTAAAAACCTGGCTGCCGAACAGTTCGGGTACATTTGTCATAGCTTTTTCTCCTTTTGACGGCACGAAAAATGAAAAAACCGCAAAAGTCTTTCGTACTCACGATAAACCTCTGCGGCGCCATTGCCGAACCGTGTTGTCTACTTTTATTATACTCACGCGGCGGATTTTGTCAATTACTTTTTTGTCCGTT
>JAIEBL010000135.1 GCA_029069015.1 Clostridiales bacterium | reverse complement strand
GCGCTCACCCCGAGCACGCAAAGCGCCTTTTCTATTTTCGCTACCGGCACGCCTGCGTCGATGAGTATATTCGTATTGCCGCCCGAAACGAACGTACAGTTGCCCGTACTGCCGCTGAACAGGTTGCAGACTTTCAGCCCCATGCAACAAGTATACTTTATTATGACTTTTTTTGCAATTGTTTCGAGGCGTATTTTTGCCTCGATTGCAAGAGCAAAAATGCGGCGACGAATTTGTTTTACAAAGAAACGCTTATGTGGTATACTGGATTCAAAAGAAACGGGAAGAGAGCCAATGAAAGAAATACAGGCAAACACGATTATTATGCCCTTAGCGCAGGAAATCAAGCACGCGCTCATGCACGTAGACGAAACCGCCTGCGCCCTGTTGAAAAACGCAAACAACCGCGAAACTTCGCCGCTTTGCCGCTGGGCACTCGAACAGATTCTCGAAAACGACCGCATTGCAGCCGAAAGCAATGCCTACGCCTGCCAGGACTGCGGGCAAGCCGTCCTGTTCGTATCGGTCGGGCAGGATCTGCACGTCGCGGGCGACTTAAAAGCCGCGCTCAACGAAGCGGTAAAGATCGGCTATACGGACGCTCGCAAGAGCGTTGCCGACCCGCTGACGCGCATCAACACCAAAACGAACACGCCCGCGATATTGCATTTCGATATCGTGCCGGGCGATAAGCTCACCGTGCAATATCTTGCAAAAGGCGCAGGCAGCGAAAACATGGGAAGAGTGTATATGCTGACGCCCTCGAAAGGTCGGCAGGGCATCATCGACGCCGTGCTCGACTGCGTAACGCGCGCGGGGTCTTCCCCCTGCCCGCCAATCTTTTTGGGCGTAGGTATCGGCGGCACGATGGAAAAGTGCGCCGTCTTGAGCAAAAAGGCGCTGCTTCGCGAAGTGGGCACGCCGCGCGAAAATCCCGAAATCGCCGCACTCGAAGCAGAAATTCTGCAAAAGGTCAACGAAACGGGTATCGGCGCGCAAGGGTTCGGCGGTAGCGTCACCGCCCTCTCATGCGCCATAGAAACCGCGCCCACGCATATCGGCATGCTCCCCGTAGCCATCACGGTGCAATGCCACAGCGACCGCCGTTGCACCCTCGAATTTTAGTCTTTGCGTAGCATAATACCAAAAGCAAAAAAGGATTCTTCCGCATGAAAAATTATACCCTGCCACTATCCGAACAAGACAAAAAGGAACTGACCTGCGGCACACAACTTACGCTTTCGGGCGTCATCTACACCGCGCGCGACGCCGCCCATAAGCGGCTTACCGCATTGCTTGCCGAACATAAACCGCTCCCCATCGGAATAGAGGGCGCCGCAATTTACTACTGCGGCCCTACCCCCGCACGCGAGGGCGAATGCATCGGCAGTTGCGGGCCTACCACTTCGTCGCGCATGGACGACTATACCCCCGCTCTTTTGGACGCCGGGCTCTCCGTCATGATCGGCAAAGGCAAACGCAGCGAAGCCGTCAATAAGGCGATCGGAAAACACGGCGCAATCTACTTTGCTGCCGTGGGCGGCGCAGGCGCACTCTATAAACACGCCGTCACCGACTGCACCTGCGTCGCGTTTGACGACCTCGGCTGCGAAGCCATCTATAAACTCACCGTAAACGAAATGCCGCTCATCGTCGCCACCGACGCCAACGGCAATACCTGTCTGAAATAAACAGGGACATAAAACTTTATATACTGATCAAAAGTAGCGGTACAAAATACCGCTGCTTTTTAATAATGGTTTGACTGCGCCCACAAACAAAAGGAACGATTGTCCTCATCAAACAAGGCGATGCAGCCCCTCTGTCACCCCGACCGTGTTCGTTGATTCTATAAAGCATAAGCAAGCACTCCTCCATTTCGTCATCCCGAGCACGTTTAGCGTTAAGCAAACAGTGCAGCGCACTGTTTGTAGCGAAACGCGAGGGATCTAGCGAGTGAAGCGAGCGTAAATAATTTTTATTTACGGCTAACGCCTGGATTCCTCGACGCGCCTACGGCGCTGTTCTCAGAATGACAGAAGAGGACGGCATTGTCTTATTTGATAGAATCAGCCGTTCATTTTCCACCATACCCTTTTCGTAATTCAGCTACGACAATAACGGCTGGACGGAAAAGCGCTTTGCGGGGGGATTTATAAGGGGAACACAATCGAAAGTGTGCCCCGCCTTATCGTTTTTTGCCAAGCTTTTTTGCGACCAAAAAAGCGCTCTTCTTTCATATTGGGCGTAGACTTTGCGGCGAATGCTTCGAGCAAGGCTATTAAGGAAGATATTTCCCTTTCCGCCGCTCCTGACGACACAGGTTCAAGCGTTACGTACACGACTTCCATCGATACGACGAATAAGCGATACGTGTATACCTTTAACTACACGGGTGCTATTCAGCAAATCACGTTGCCTGCGGGCAGATACAAGCTGGAAGTCTGGGGCGCACAAGGTGGTAATTGGGACACCTCGTATCCTGCCGGCAAAGGCGGCTATTCGTACGGCGAGATCATTTTCAGTACGCAACAGACCCTCTACGTTGCCGTAGGCGGGCAGGGGCTTTCCGTCAACGCAACAAACGCGGGCGGTGCAGGCGGCGGCTGGAATGGTGGCGGCAACGTAGCTTCTACTAGCGGCAGGGGCGGCGGAGGCGCTACCCACATTGCCACCGTTAAACGCGGCACCGGTACGAACTCCGGTGCACTCTCGAACTACAACAGTTACAGAGGCGAGATCTTGATGGTTGCGGGCGGCGGCGGTGGCAACTGCCATTCGTTCGCTTATGCCGGCGGCGGCGGTGGCGGCTTTAACGGCGGGCAAAGCGGTGCAAATAACGGTTGGAATGCCGTTTATGAGAATTCTTGTACAGGTTACGGTGGCACGCTCTCGGCGGGCGGCGGTCATGCAAAAAAGAGCGGCGGTCACACCACTCAATTAACCACCGGGGATACGTATTCGGGTTATTCGACGTCCGTTACGAACGGTTCGTTCGGCCAAGGCGGCACGGGCACCACTTGGGGCTCAGG
>JAIEBL010000134.1 GCA_029069015.1 Clostridiales bacterium | reverse complement strand
GAGCAGCCTTTCCTCTTCGTACCGAAAATCACTCGGCACTCACCCGGGGTCGAGAAGCACGGGCGGCGTACTGCCCTGCCGATACTGCAAGATCTTTCCGGGACTCAGCCCTTCCGTCTCTAAGTTTTGCGTATCGACGCTGCCATCTTCTACCGCGAGCACGCCCATGGCAATGCGGTTCATAAACTCGTGCTTGCGGTTTACCACGGCGTTGAAAGCCCGCTGTACGGGTATGCAACGCTCGACGCAACACGTGCCGTAAAAGCATCCCGCACGCGCAATACAGTCTTGCTTAACGAAGGGTAACGACGGCGAAAAGTCGGGCCCGCACGCATAGGGAAGCTCGGACAAATACAAGAGCTTTCCGCCTGCTACGGCGGCGTATTCCCCCCGCTCGTTTTCGGGCGTGGGACGCGTGTACCGCTCGATGAGCAAACAGCACCCCTCTTCACCGCTGCGTCCGAACATGGGCGTCGTGCTTCGCGCGTCAAGGCCGCCCGTCAGACACTTGTTTGCGCTCGACACAAGCTCGGTGTTTTCGGGCTGCACTTTGACGCCGTACCGCTGCTCGATCTCCTCTACGCGCACTGCTCTTGCGTGGATAATGCTTGCGCACTCATCCACAGTCTGCGCCGAAAGAGAATCGGGATAGACGTCGAACGGCGGACACACTTCGATTTCCGCGTCGCCCTCGTAGACGGATTTGCCGTCTTTTCTGCCTAAGATCTTTCCCGCCGACGGATTCCATACGAGCTTATAAAATACGCTGCCGCAAATTTCGCTCCACATCGTGGCGCGCCCGATAAGGCTGTCCACGTTCAGTTTGGCACACGCCGACGAGAGGATCTTCGTGGCGGCTTTGGCGCTCATCACGTCGTTTTCCTCACTGCTCGCGGGGCGCACGCTCATTTTGGGACGCACGCGTTGGAGCTTTGCCAGTCGCGTTTCCACGATGGGCGCGATATGGTTAAAACACTCTTTCTCCTGCCAATAGTAGTCGCCGCGCTCCGAATCGATGCTGCCGTCGCTGCCTGCATACACGTACTGATTCCCCAAAACGAAATTGTTGTTCACCTGCCACTGTGCTTCGAACGCGCGACGCACGGCGGCACGGCGCTCGAAATCCGCCTTGATTTCAGCGACCTTTTCGTCCTCGAACACGTATTTCTTTTCTTTGCCGAACGCCCTTACTTTTTCGCCTTTCACTTCTTTTTACCTTCTTTTTTCTTTGCCGCCGTTTCGATGCTGGGCGGAATCAGGCTTTCCCCTATACACGTATAAAGCTCCTTTAAACACGCGTCGCAAACGTGTAAACGGCTCTTTATCCCTACGCGGTTGAGCTTGATCGTTTTTTTCGCCATGTTCTTACATGCGCCCATTTCGCAACGGATCTTATACCCCGTATCTATCAGTTCCATGTTTCTTCTCCTCCTTTTTTTGTCGTTCTTCCCTCATGCGGAAATATGCTTCCGTGAGCGCCACGCGCTCCGCTTCCAATTCGTCTTTACCGACCGGCTCGGCGTCGCGGCTGTCCACGAGCAGCTTAAACGCGGCAATATCGGGCGGCACATCGCGCACCGTCACTTTGCGCTTTATAAGCTGCATCTGCCCGTCTACAAGCGCGAACTCTTCCTGCGTCTCCACCGCCTCGTACCCCGCGGCCTTTTTCAGCACACCGTCGTACAGCTTTTTTATATCCTGTTCATCCACTTCTTTCCCGCCCTTTTATTCGCTGTTTTTGTCCGCACGTACGCTCCGAAAAAGACAGCGGCGCTACAGTCGTTTTACCCGTGCCGTAAGCAGCTTTTCCTTGAACCGCAACAGCTCGCTCTTTTCGCTCGGCGGCAATTTCAACTGCGGCTTCGTCATCAGATAGTAGCGTAGCTCGTCCAGCGCGTGGTCGTCTGCCTTCACGGGAACGTCGCCAGCGCCGTAGCGGTACGCCTTCAATTCGCGGATCAGATTCTTGCAGCTTGCGAAGATGAACAGTCTAGGCCTGCCGTTTTCGCCCGCCAGATAGCTTTTAACGCGGTTTATGCCCGTAAACAGATCTTTGTTCACCCTGGGATTTACGCGCACACCGTGCTCGCAGAAAAGCTCCGTAACGCTCTTTACGGCGGCAAGCGTACGTTGCGACGCCGCGCTGTCGATAAGCGCCGTGGGCGGCATCGCGCGCCAACCGATCGCCTTGCTGATCCGCAGGATTTCTCCGCAGTGGTACGCTACGTCCCGCCCCGCCTCGAAGTGCTCGGCAAGCACGTAGACGTTCCCGTCGTAGTCGGTCGCATACCAATGGCAGGAAAGCGGATTGTTGAGCCCGGGGTCGATGGATAGCGTGTCCTGCCACTCGGGCGGCACGGAGAACGGCGGGATTACGTGTACGTTTTCGTCGAACTCGGGATACACGCGGTCGCACGTATCGGCAAACGCGCCGAACCTTCGCGTGGCAAGCGTCTGCTTATCGAGCGCCGCCGAGAGCCGTTCGATCTCGCCTTTGTCGAGATAGGGGTTGTCCGCCCATTCCATAAACTCGCACCATACCTCGGGGTCGCTACTCGCGTTCAGATAGATTTTGTCGTATATGTACGTCATGCCCTTTAGGGGCGTCATCGTCCCGTAAAGCTCCCCCTTTCGATCGAATACGCGCATGCGGCACTCCTCGTAGATGTCTTCGGGCGGCTCTTCGTCGAACCACACAAAGTCCAGACTGCTCCCCTGAAACTTTTCCCGCCCCGCCTCACAGCTTTTGAAATATACCGTAGACACCGTGCCGAACACGTTCTTTACGGCGATAAAGTCCACGATACCGCCCTCGCTGCTCTTTGCGCCTTTGATCATACCGATCTGCGCAATCCAATCGGGGTTTAAGTAAGAAAGCAGTTTTTTCTGCGCCACCTCGCGTCCCGCGCCGTAACTGACCGACACCGCCCAGCCCGTCACCGCGCCCCGCACCTTGCGATACGGATGATTGCCGCGAAGCAAATACGCCGTTTCCGCCGCGCCGCACTCCGTTTTACCCGTGCGGTTGCCGCCGAACACCCACCGATTGCGTTTTAAACATTTATGAAAGGCCACCTGCTTTTCGTGCACGAGCGCGCCCGTATTGTACGCTTCCAATTTGTTCTTTCGTTTGTAAGCCGCCAACCTTTTGCGATTCAGCACGAGCCGCCGCAGTAACGTTTCTTCCGCTTCGTCTGCCGCCACGCGCCGATACTCGCCTTTTTTCTTTCTTTTCCCCTTTTCGGCGTTATCCGCCAAAATATCCGCGCCGCCGCCCGCTATAATGGTGCTCATGAAACGATTACTCCTCTTTTCCGCCGCCCTGTTTTCCTTTTTGTCCGTCCGCGTCACGACGCCGCAGAGTGCCCCGCGGTCATACGTACAGTACGCCTTGCTGTCGCACGATACGCTTCTTTCTACCGAAAGCGGCGGTCCCGTTTGCACGCTACCCGCCACCTATTTCGTGACGATTTCCGAAAAAGGCTTGCAACAATGTTTGGTGTCCTTTCAGGATATCGAAGGGTACGTACCGCTCGGCGCGCTCGAATTCGTAGACTACGAGCCTGTGACCAAATACCCCTACCGCACTGCCCGCGTCAGTAACGACGGCCTCTCGGTCAACATGCGCTCGCAGCCCACTACGCAAAACAGTACCGTCGTTGCACAAGTCCCGCAAGACGCCGTTTTGAACCTTTACGGCGCACGCGAGGGCGACGAACTCTATGCGGGCGCAGGCAACGTCTGGCAGTACGTTTCGTACGTAACAAACGGCGGCAGTGTCTATGGCTACGTGTACGCGCCCCTGCTCGTTTGCGACGCACTCTCTCCCAACGTCATTCAGAAAATGCCCGAACCGAGTGCGGCGCTCGAATATGAGGCACAAAACCCGCACTTCGAGGGTGCCTCAAAAATCGCCTTCATTACCGCCCTGTGCGTCCCCGCGCTCATCGTCGTGCTCATTATGTTCTACCGTCCCGAATCCAAGCGCACGCCCCGCCACGCCCGCAAATAAACACAGGGCTATATAGCGGCGCCCCTGCAAAAAAGCGAAACTCTTTCGAATTCCGCTTGACGCTTAAGAATAATATTAATTTAAAATTTGACTTTCGCGGGCGTGTACCGCGAAAGGACTCTTCTTTAAGTTCGCCCAAGTCGGAATAAAGCCAAGCGAAGCAAAGCGTAGCGCCGACTTGCGTTTGGGCAACATCCTTATGCCCCCGCGTAGCTCGCCCGCATGGGCATAGGGCAAATCTTAGGCGTGGGCGCAGTCAGCCGCTTTAACCGCTTGCATTCGGCGGCAAAGAGCGGCAATTCGCGGTAGGCATCAAGCGACTTAACGCCCAGGCGTATCAGCACCGCCCGCGCCGACGATGCGGCGGCAATGCCGCGTTTGCTTTCAAGAGCGACTGCATTTCCGCTTGTTGCGGCAGCCGCGAGAAAAGGCGCTTCCGCACCGAGCACGCACGCAATACGGTGCGCCATCACGGCGAGGTTCGCCGCAAGCCGCTTATATTCACCCAACCTTTGCACCTTTTCCAAAAGCGACAGCGTAGGGCTAGTCATATCGAGCGCTGCCCTGTCAATCCTGCGATCCAGCAGCTTTTCCAAAAACGGCAATTTGGTTTCAATAGAAAGAACCGCCAATACTTCGTAGTCCATTGTTCTTCCTCCGTTTATTCTAACACCCATATCATAGCACACTATTGTTGCCAGCTTTTGTCAACAATATAGGCTTGTAAGCGATTTTTAGCATTATGACTTTTTTGTTCAAAATGCTATGAAAAATGTCCAAAAAATGCTACTTTGCGCCACGCCCTTTTGCGCCCTCGCCCGAAAAAGGTTTATAGGCAAAGGTACGCCGCTGTTTTGCCCCGAAAACTTCTTTTGCCTGTTGCAGCAACCTTTCGATCACGTACGGCGTGCCGCCCTCGTAAAAATATGCGGCAAGCGACCCGGGGATCGTATTAATTTCGTTGACGTAAAGCGCGCCGTCTTTATGCAAAAAGTCCACTCGCGCTACGCCGCTCGCCCCTACAGCCGCATATGCCGTGGCTGCCGCTTCCCGAATGCGCGCGCGCAAGTCTTCGGGTATGGCGGCAGGAAACTCGCGCCGCGTACCCGTACTCTTTCGCAAATACTTATCCTCGTAAGAAAGAAAGTCCTTCCAGCCAACCGGCTTTTCCACTTCGCTCGGCTCGCCTAAGAGCACCGCGCAGTTGTATTCTTCGAAATCCTGCAAGGCGTTTTCCGCCACTACGCGCGTATCAAACGAAAGCGCCACGCGGACGGCAGCAAAAAGCTCGTCGTACGTATGGGCGAGCGAAATGCCGATACTGCTTCCCAGGTTGCACGGCTTTACGATAATGGGAAACGCAAGCTCTTTTTTCAACCGCTCGATGACGGTATACGAATCGTTCACGTAGGCGTCGGCATCAAACGCCACGTAGGGCAGAACCGACAGCCCCGCCGCAGAAAACAGGCGCTTTTGCATCTCTTTATCCATACCGATCGCACTCGCCCCCACGCCGCTTCCCGTATAAGGAATTCCAGACGTTTCGAATTAGCCTTGCAAGCAACCGTCTTCTCCGAACGCCCCG
>JAIEBL010000133.1 GCA_029069015.1 Clostridiales bacterium | reverse complement strand
GATAAGGCCCATCATTTCAACGTGCGCGGGAACGGAGGACGAACCGGCGAACTGCGCATCGCTGTGCATTCTGCCCATCGTGTCGGTCATGCCGTAGGAAGCGGGACCTGCGCCCATGTTGTCGGGGTGGAGCGTTCTGCCCGTGCCGCCGCCCGATGCAACCGAGAAATATTTTTTGCCGTTTTCCACGCACCACTTCTTATAGGTGCCGGCAACGGGGTGCTGGAAGCGGGTGGGGTTGGTGGAGTTGCCCGTAATGGACACGGAAACGTGTTCCTTGATCATGATGGCAACGCCCTCGGGCACGTTGTCTGCGCCGTAGCACTTGACTTTGGCGCGCGGACCGTCGGAGTAGGGAGTTTCCTTCACGACGGATACCGTTTCGGTGTACGGGTCGAATTGAGTCTGCACGTAGGTAAAGCCGTTGATGCGCGAGATGATATAGGCGGCGTCTTTGCCCAGACCGTTGAGGATAACGCGCAAAGGCTTTTTGCGCACTTTGTTGGCGTTCTCGGCGATTTTGATCGCGCCTTCGGCGGCGGCAAAGCTCTCGTGCCCTGCGAGGAAGCAGAAGCAGTCCGTTTCTTCGCTCAGAAGCATAGAACCTAAGTTGCCGTGCCCTAAGCCCACTTTGCGGTTTTCGGCGACCGAACCTTCGATACAGAAGCTTTGCAGCCCGATACCAATGGCGGCGGCGGCGTCTGCCGCTTTTTTGCAGCCTTTCTTAATGGCAATTGCCGCGCCTACGGTGTATGCCCAAACGGCGTTTTCAAAGCAAATGGGTTGGGTGCCGCGCACGATCTTGTCGCAGTCCACGCCTTTGGAAAGGCAGATATCGCGGCATTCTTCTATCGACTTGATGCCGTACTCTTTGAGTACGCCCAAGATTTTCTTTTCTCTTCTGTCATATCCTTCAAAAAGCGCCATGATTATTGCACCTCCTTATCTGTTCTGGGGTCGATGTGCTTGACGGCGCCCTGTTCGCGGGTGTAACGCCCGTAAGTGCCGATCGCCTTTTCATACGCTTCGTTCGGCGTAAGTCCCTTCTTGATAAAGTCGGTCATCTTGCCGAGCGAAACGAACTTATAGCCGCACACTTCGTTGTTCTTATCGAGCGCAAGCGACAAAACGTAGCCCTCCGCCATTTCCAGATAGCGAACGCCCTTGGCGGCGGTACCGTACATCGTGCCTACCTGACTGCGAAGCCCCTTGCCCAGGTCTTCCAATCCTGCACCGATGGGCAACCCGTCGTCGCTGAATGCCGACTGCGAGCGGCCGTATACGATTTGCAAAAACAGTTCGCGCATAGCCGTGTTGATGGCGTCGCACACAAGGTCGGTGTTGAGTGCTTCCAGAATGGTTTTGTGCGGCAGAATTTCCGCCGCCATCGCCGCCGAATGGGTCATGCCCGAGCAGCCGATGGTTTCTACCAAGGCTTCCTGAATCACGCCCTCTTTGATGTTGAGCGTGAGCTTGCACGCGCCCTGTTGCGGAGCGCACCAGCCGATACCGTGTGTAAGACCGCTGATATCTTTGATTTCTTTGGCCTGAATCCATTTGCCCTCTTCGGGAATGGGCGCGGGTCCGTGGTTCGGACCTTTTTTGACGCAAATCATGTTTTCTACGTCTTGCGAATAATGCACCTTTTTCTACCTCCGATATAGTTTTTGGGTTTATCCGGAAAATTCTTTCCATTTCCCGCCAACTGTTATTATATCATTTTCCCGCACACAAGGCAACTGTTTTTTTGTTTATGTTGCGCCTTACGGAAAAAGTTTGTGTTGCTTAGTAAAAAACAAACGCCGTACGGAATGCATAGGCACTTTCCGTACGGCGGTGTGTCAAATTTCAGGTTGGTATAGTGTTCTTAATAGAGGTTTTCTTTGGCGTATTTGCAAAGAGCGGTGCGGACGCGTTCGCAAGAGTCGAGGGCGTCCTGACATTTGCAGCCGTCTTTGCAGAGACAGTCGTAGGTTTTGCAGAGCCAATCGAGGTCGCCGATGATGTCTTTTGCGATTTCCGCGTCGGTCAGGCGGACGCGATCGCGCGCCTCATCCGTGCAACCGCAAGCGTTATCTTCCGAGGTACTGCCGCAGCCGCAGGACGTGCAGCCGCAGTCGCCCGTCGTGGGTTCGTCGTTGTTCCAAAGTTGTTTTTCGTTCTTGTTCCAGCTTTCCATTTGCTTTCTCCTTTTTAGCAGTTTTTCCCGCCGTTCGTCGTGACGCTGAGGTGCTTGCGGCATTCGTTCGCGGCAACGCCCAAAAGCTCGCGCAGCTTGTCGTCGGTGCATTCGCACGCATAGTTGCAGCACTTCTTATAGACGAGCTGCACTTTTCCTTGCAATTCTTCGGTCTTCATCGAAAAATATCTCCTTTTTGTTTTTAGCTTTCGTTTGTTGCGTTAATTTTATTCTTGTGCTACAATAGGTTTGTGCGCCGAAATTCGGAATTTTTATAAGACGCATAAGCAAAAGTAAAAAAATGGGAAAAATCACCGATATACAACCGCAGAAAAAACGGAAGAGCCGCGTGAGCATCTATATCGACGGTGAGTTTTTTTGCGGGCTGGAAAAACTTACCGCACTCGAACACCGCCTCAAAATCGGCGATGAGGTAAACGAGGAAAAGCTTTCGCGTGCCGTGTTTGAAAGCGAGGTCACGCAAGCGTTCGACAAAGCCGCGGGGCACTTGGCTGCTCGTCCGCACTCGGAAGAAGAACTCAGAAAATATCTGACGGAAAAGGGCTTTTCTTCGGCGGTTATCGATCGCGCGCTTGAAAAAATGTCGTCCTACGGGTATATTGACGACGCCGAGTTCGTGCGTGCCTATATCGAAAGTCACCGCGCTAAGTTCGGCGTGCGGCGGCTGGGCTT
>JAIEBL010000132.1 GCA_029069015.1 Clostridiales bacterium | reverse complement strand
GTAAAATGCTATGCGATACCTTAAAATACAATATGTTTAATAACGAATGCATAACGAAAGCAAATCGCATTATGCAACTTCTGTTTTCGTACGGCGGGCAAAACCGAAGCGCAACTGCGGGAAGTATTGAAATCCCGCATCAAGAACCGCAATCGGATTTCCTTTCGGTTCGTTCCGCGTCCCTTCGAGTGTGCCGTTTTGGTGCGCTACTCCAATAAGACCCAGAAAGCTACGATCGATGAAATGCAGAGCGGTGTTACGGAAGCCTTGCGCGATTGTACGTACGCTTACGAAGACGTTTCGCTTTCCGAACGGGTGGCAAAGCTCCTTATGGCGCAACGTAAGACGCTCGGCATTGCCGAATCGTTCACGGGCGGCGCAATTGCGTCTTCGCTCGTTCGGGTTGCGGGGGTGAGCGAATCGTTCAAAGAGAGCGTCGTGTGCTATTCGAACGAGGTCAAAAGCCGAAGATTGCACATTGCGCCCGAAACGATCGAACAGAACGGTGCGGTCAGTATCGAAACCGCCTACGAAATGGCTGCCAACCTTTTAATGGACGGAAATTACGATTACGTAATGGCGACCACGGGAAATGCAGGACCGACTTCGGAGAAGCCGAACGAAGTGGGCGTTTGCTACATAGCGGTAGGCGATAGGGAAAACGTGCACATTTACCGCTATCAATTTACGGGCAATCGGGACGAAGTGATTGCCTACGGCGTACAGGCGGCGCTGTTCCGCTTGTATAAACTGATCATCGGCGAGGCGGAAGAATAAGCCCTCGGCATTATGATATAGAAAGAAACTCGGGAGAAAGAATATGGATAAAGGAAAACCTATCATCGACTATAATATGACGAAAGAGGAGCGTAAAAAAGCGCTCGATGCGGCGATTGCGCAAATCGAAAAGAGCTACGGCAAAGGTTCGATCATGAAGTTGAACGAAACCCGCGTTACGTCGGTAGACGTCATTCCGACGGGTTGCTTGAGCGTAGACCTTGCGCTCGGCATTGGAGGCTTACCGCGCGGTAGGATCATAGAAATCTACGGTCCAGAGTCGAGCGGTAAAACCACGCTTTCGCTGCACGTGATTGCGCAGGCGCAAAAATTGGGCGGCACGGTTGCGTTTATCGACGCAGAGCACGCGCTCGACCCCGTATACGCGCGGAACTTAGGCATTGATACCGATAGCCTGTATATTTCGCAGCCCGATAACGGCGAGCAAGGTTTGGACATTGCCGAAGCGCTCGTACGCAGCGGCGGCGTTGACGTTGTGGTCGTCGACTCGGTTGCGGCCCTTACGCCCAAGGCGGAAATCGACGGCGATATGTCGGACAGCCAAATCGGTTTGCAGGCGCGCCTGATGAGTAAAGCGCTTCGTATTTTGGCTTCGGTTTGCAATAAGTCCAAAACGTGCATTATCATTATCAACAAATTGCGTGAGAAAGTGGGTGTTATGTTCGGCTCGCCCGAAGTGACCCCCGGCGGTAAAGCGCTCAAATTCTACGCAAGTATCCGTTTGGACGTGCGCCGCGTTGAGGGCGTAAAAGACGGCGGTGACATCGTCGGAAACCATACGAAAGTTAAGGTTGTGAAGAATAAGCTTGCGCCTCCGTTCAAGACGGCGGAATTCGATATCATTTTCGGTAAAGGCATTTCGCGCGAAAGCTGCATTATCGATTTGGGCGTGGAGCACGGCGTTCTGACCAAGAGCGGTTCTTGGTTCGGCTATAAAGGCGAGCGCATTTGTCAAGGGCGTAACGGGCTTATGAGCCTTTTGGAGAGCAAACCCGAACTTGCCGACGAAATGGAAAACGAAATCAAGCGCATCGTTTCCGAAAAGAACGCGCCCGAAAGCGCGAAAGCAGAAGGGCCCCAAGAGGACGAACAAACGTCCGACGCGGAATAATTCCGCCCTCAGTTTCTTTGACATTCAGCGGCAACTGTCGCTCTATGTTCACCGTTTGCGAACACGGTGAAAAAATATCAACATTCAATCAAAGTTAAAAATTTTAAAAGGAGGTTACAATGATTCAGAATTTTCTGTATTCCGTATCTACGGTGTTGGCGATCGTGTTGCCGATCGTAGGTTTGGTTGTAGGCGCGGTACTCGGTGTGCTCGTTTATACGTTGCTTCAAAAGAAGAAGTTGGGCGACGCCAAGCAGTCGGCAAACAAAATTACCGAAGGCGCGTATGCCGAAGCCAAAGAGATTCGTGCGCAAGCCAAAAATGCGCAAAAAGAATCCATTCTCGAAACAAAAGAGGAAATTCAGAAGTTGCGTACGGAGTACGAACGCGAACTGAAAGAGCGTCGTAACGAAGCGCAACGCAGCGAACAACGGCTTATGCAACGGGAGGAAGCGCTCGACAAGAAAGAAGAAGCGCTCGACAAAAAGACCGAGTCTATCGAGAAAATCAAAGCCGATCTGTTGGAAAAGGAAACGAAAATCGAAGCAAAGCGCGCCGAAGTTGATTCCGCGCACGAACGTATGATTTCCGAAATCGAAAAAGTTTCCAAGCTGACGCGCGAAGAGGCCAAAGCGCAACTCGTGCATGAAATCGAAGAAGAAGCCAAACGTGCCGCCGCGGTAATGGTGCGTGAAATCGAAGCGAGCGCCAAAGAGGAAGCCGATAAAAAGGCGCGTTCTATCGTTGCTACGGCAGTGCAGCGTTGCGCCGTGGATCACAGCGCGGAAATCACCGTTTCGGTGGTAAATCTGCCCAACGACGAAATGAAGGGGCGCATTATCGGGCGAGAAGGGCGCAACATCCGGGCGCTCGAAAACGCTACGGGTATCGACCTTATAATCGACGATACGCCCGAAGCGGTCGTGCTGTCCGGGTTTGATCCCGTACGTCGCGAGGTGGCACGTATCACGCTCGAAAAGCTGATTGCCGACGGGCGTATTCATCCCGCGCGCATCGAAGAAGTCGTGGAAAAAACGCGCAAAGAGTTGGATGCGCAGATTAAGGAAACGGGCGAGAACGCCACGTTTGAAGCGGGGGTTTTCGGCTTGCACGCCGACCTCGTTCGCTTGCTCGGCAGGCTCAAATATCGTACGAGCTACGGGCAGAACGTATTGAAGCATTCGCTCGAAGTGTCTTACCTGGCGGGACTTATGGCTGCCGAATTGGGCGCAGACGTTAAGCTTGCAAAGCGTGCGGGGCTTTTGCACGATATCGGTAAAGCCGTCGACCACGAGGTGGAAGGCACGCATATTACCATCGGTGCGGATCTTGCCAAGAAGTACAAAGAGAGCAAAGAGGTCGTGCATTGCATTGCGGCGCACCACAACGATATCGAACCGCAGTCGGTGGAAGCGATTATCGTGCAATGTGCCGACGCCATCAGCGGCGCGCGCCCCGGTGCTCGCAGAGAGTCGCTTGATAACTACGTCAAACGTCTCGAAAAGCTCGAGGAGATTGCCAACAGCTTCGACGGCGTGGAAAAATCTTTTGCCATTCAGGCGGGACGAGAAGTTCGCATTATCGTCAAACCCGAATCGGTAGACGACAACGCCACCGTGTTTATGGCGAAAGAGATCGCAAAGAAGATCGAAAGCGAGATGGAATATCCCGGTCAGATCAAGGTGAACGTAATCCGCGAGCTTCGCAGCGTGGAATACGCAAAATAAGTTCAAAATAAGAAAAGCCTAGATGAAGGGAAAGAGACGTGGCATTAAGTCGCGTCTTTTTTCGTAGTCGAACTTTTTTGTACTTGGTGCATTAGGGACATACTTTCTATATCTGGCTGAACTTAATCGGTTGTGTTTCTTTTGTTTTTATGATACAATCATACTATGAAAAACAGTAATTTAGGGGTTTAAAATGTC
>JAIEBL010000131.1 GCA_029069015.1 Clostridiales bacterium | reverse complement strand
TACGGGTAAGTTCAAAGTCATCTTGCGCTGCAACATGCACATCGAGATCGGCGACAACGACAAAAATCTCATCGTTATCGATGAGCTTCCTTTCCAGGTAAACAAGGCGCAACTTTTGGAAACGATCTTGAAGTGCCGCGAAGAGAAGAAGGGCGTGCTCACGGGCATTTCCGAAATCACCGACGAAAGCGACCGTAACGGTATGCGCGCGGTCATCAAAGTCAAGCGTGACGCCGACCCTCGCGCGATCATCGACGCGCTCTTAAAGTACACCAATCTTTCTACCTCGTTTGCCATTAACATGGTCGCGATCGCCGACGGTAAGCCGCAGCAAATGGGTCTGCTCGACATTATCGCGTACTACGTAAACTATCAGCGCGAAGTCATCTTGCGCCGCACGAGATTCGAACTGGACGCGGCAAAAGAGCGCGAGCACATTTTGGAAGGCTTGGTCATTGCCGTCCGCAACATCGACGAAGTCATCAAGATCATCAAAAATTCCGCTTCGACGAGCGAAGCGCGTGAAAACCTTCGGAAGCGTTTCGAGCTGAGCGAGCGGCAGGCGCAGGCCATTCTCGATTTGCGTCTTGCGCGGCTCACACACCTCGAAGTGTTTAAACTTGAAAAAGAGCTTGCCGACGTGCGTGCGCTGATTGCACGCCTTACGGCCATCGTGGGCAGCCGCAAACTGCAAATGGATCTCGTAAAGACCGAGCTTTTGCAGATCCGCAAGACCTACAAGACCGACCGCAAAACGGTGATTTTAAAGGAGGCAAAAGCCTACGTCGTTCCTAGCGAAGACGACGAAAAGCCGATCGAGGAATACGTCGTGGCGGTCAACGCCAACGGGCAGATCAAGCGCATGTTCGTGAAAAACTTCACGATGGCGACCAAAGACTTTACCGAAAATTCGTCCAAAAACGAAATCTGCTCTTGCATCGTAAAAGCGACGAGCCAAGAGCGCGTGTACTGCTTTACGAACCTCGGCAACTGCTATAAGCTCGACGCTACGGCGATCCCTGAGGGCAAGTGGCGCGAAAAAGGCGAGCCGCTTTCCAAGGTCGCCGAAGGCGCGGTCGAGGGCGAGCGCGTCGTATTTATGCAGACGATGGGTGAGAATCTGCCCAAAGGCAACCTCTTGTTCTATACGCGCAGCGGTATGGTCAAGCGTTCGGCGTGGAGCGAATACGGCGTCGTAAAGAGCGCTTTTGCCGCCATAAAGCTCAAAGAGGGCGACGAGGTCATCGGGATAGAGCGCGAAAAGCCGAGTTGCACGCTCATGTTTATCACCAAGCAAGGCATGTGCTTAAACGCCGATATGAGCGACATTCCCGCCCAAGGGCGTATCGCCGCGGGCGTTAAAGGCATTCAGCTTGCCGACGACGACGAATGCATATATATCGGGCAGATCAACGGCGACGGCGAAGCGGTGCTCGTTTCCGACCGCGGCTACGCAAAGCGCGTGCTCGTGTCGCAAATCGACGTCATGGCGCGCTACCGTAAGGGCGTGAAGATCGTAGACTTCAACAAAAAGGACAACGGTTCTTTCCTTGCGTTCGTGTCCTACGTGACCGACCCGTACAAAGTCGTCTTGCAATTCGAAGACGAATATCTTACGAGCTATTCCACCGAAGCGCTCTCGATTGAAAACCGTACGCATCCGGGTAGACCGATCATCAAAGGGAAAGCACACATCGCTTGCGGCTATGTGTATAAGGATAGAATAGATAAATAATTTGCGCGCTTTATTGCCGTCGCAATACAAAACAATCGGAAAAGGTAGTGGTTAAAGTAACGACTACCTTTTTTTGTTTTGGGGCGGCGGCGCGCGGTTTTTTTGGAAGGATTATGCCGTAGGGGACGAGAGGAAGAAGGGGAAGAGGGGAAATAGTACTAAACGCTAGGAACGGCTGATTCTATAAGGCAAGGTAATGCTACCCAACCTCTGTCATCCCGAGGGAAGCGGAGCGACGAGGGATCTAGCGAGCAGAGCGAGCGTAGTCTTTCTTGCTTAGTTCGTAAAGGAAACGGTTATAGTACAATCAGCATTACAAAAACAAACGGCATAATAAATACATGGCTTATGTTTTTTTAGTACACTACGCTACGCTGGATTCCTCGGCGCGCCTACGGCGCTGTTCTCGGAATGACAGAGGGTGGGAGTATGGACATGCCTTATCGAATCAACGCCCACGCTCGGAATGACGGAGGGGTGTGGATAGCTCGCACTATCATAATCATAAAGCACTTTCGGGATGACGGAGGGGTGTGGATAGTCCATGGGGTATAGAATCAACCGTCTTCGCGTTTCTGTCACCTCGACCGAAGCGAAGCGGAGCGGAGAGGTCTCTCTCATCTTTTTTCTGTTGGCACTTGCGTTGTGCTCTTGCCGAACTTGAAGTCGCCTGTTGGATTCGTGTCCTTCTTTAATTCGCCGCCCTCTACGGAAGCGTTGAAACGGAACCAGCTAGGACTACCGTGCGTATTCTTGACCCGTATGAAAAACGCTTTCGTGCCCGTCCAGTAGCGTTTGGCTTGTAAGGTTACGCCGTTCGTGGTAAACGAGTAGGTAAGCCACGAGTTCGCAGCGGCGTCCGCCTTTTCCGTGTCTGCCCAGGTGCGTGCGCGCAAGGTTTCTTGCGTTGCATTTTCGGCAATGCCGTTAACTTGGTATACGGCATTCGTGTGCGCCGAAAGGGCAAGGCTTGCGGGGTCTACGCCGAGCAGCGAGGTGTCGCTGCTTGTGCCCGCAAACGTAACGGTTTTCGTTTCGTGACGGGTGAGCGTAAAGGTGGGGATAGCGCTTTGCGTGGCGCACTTCGTAAGGTCGGTAATGACGGCTTGGCCGTTTCCTTCGCGTGTCGCTTCATTGGTTTTACTGCCGCCGTACGTCGACGCAATCACTCGGCTCGTATTGACG
>JAIEBL010000130.1 GCA_029069015.1 Clostridiales bacterium | reverse complement strand
CCGGGGGGGGTGGCCGCGGGCGGCCACCTTACGCTTGCGGCGACCTTATCTCGCGTTCTCTGCTTTGCGTACTACTGCATAGCCGTCGGGGCGTTTGAGGAAATCGTGTTCCGCGGCATTGCGTTACCCTGTTGTCTGGCATTCTTCAAGGGGCGGTTCCGTGCTTTTTGGGCGGCGGCGCTCGGTAGCGCGATTTTCGCGCTTTGCCACCTCGTTAATTTAGTCGGCGGGAACGCGGGCGAGGTATTCATGCAGGTAGGGTACAGCTTTTTGGTGGGCGGCATGTGCGCGATCGTGTACCTTCTGTGTCCCAACGTTTCGCTCTGCGCGCTTTTACACGCGTTGTTCGATTTCGGCGGGTTTATGGCGACCTACTTAGGCACGGGCATGGTATGGGGCGCTTTGGATATCACGCTGACGGCGGTAACGGCGGTGGCGGGAACGGCGTACGCGCTTTGGTTGCTTTTCGTAAAGCTCCGCGACAGTATACCCGACTTTTGGATAAAAAGGCCCGAAGACGGGGCAGACGGAGCATAAAACTGTAAAAATTATGTATATTTATTTATAAAACCGTATATTTATTTACAAAATCAATTGACTTTGTGGGAAAAGTAGCGTATAATGTTGCTAATCACACTATGTTTTAGGCGGCGCTTGACCTAGATATCAAGCCAAAAGTCGACACGAAGGGGCGTCAACTATATACTAAGTGTATGGTATATAGTGTGTGCCCCTTTTCTTTATATAAGTGTGTATCGGAAGCGCTTCGATCGCGAGCGTTTCCGAAAGGAGCGAAAGCATGACCGGAAGAAAAAAACTTTGTGCATCCCTCATAATGCTCGCGGTGTTCGTCTGCACCACGTTTTTTGCAATGTATGCATCGCAGAAGCAATCGATAGAAGCGCTTGCGCTCAATACGTCTTTCCGCGCGCTCGGCAAGGAAGAAGCCGATAAAATAAGCAAGGCGGCTTCGCCTGCATACGGCGACGCCGTGCAGGCGCTTCCGAACGAGGCGAAAAAGCAAGACTATATTACGCTGATCGCCGCTTTGGACGTTCCCACCGTTTCGGACGCACTCGGCGAAAAGACGGTAAGCGAGAGCATCGGCAGCGCCGCTTATAACAATGCGGCGGCTCTCGTTCGCACAAAGCAGAACGAACTTCTTCGCGCGCTCAAAAAAGCGGGCGTTGCCTATACGCTCGAAAACCGCTACAATACCGTGCTTTCGGGTGTGGCGATCCGCATTAAGACGAGCGACTTTGCGCTTGCGGAAGGGGAGATCACCGCGTTGGGCGGAACGGCGGTCCTTTCCGAAACGTACGCCGTGCCCAAGACGATTTCCTCGTCGGCAAGCACGTATGAGGCTGCCGAAACGAAAGACGGCGTGACCGAAAACAAAGTCGACGTGCAGGAAACGGGTATTTTCAATTCCGAAAATTCGCCCTACGACGGCACGGGTACGATCGTTGCGGTGCTCGACTCCGGCTTCGACTACACGCACTCGGTTTTTCAGAAAGCATTGGACGACGCAACGGTTGCCAAATCGCTTGCCGATATCAGCAGCGCGCTTGCTTCGACGAATGCCGTAAAGACCACGCCCACGCTCACGGCAGGGGACGTATACTATAATAATAAGATTCCGTTCATGTACGACTACGCCGACTTCGACGCCGACGTATATCCGCTGGAAAGCGAACACGGCACGCACGTTGCCGGCATCATCGCGGGCGACGACACGCAAAACGCCGTCACGCGTGACTCGCAAGGCAACGAAACGCAGCTCGATTACAGAGTGCGCGGCGTTGCGCCCAAAGCGCAGCTCGCGCTCATGAAAGTATTCTCCGACGTAGATGCGGGTGCAAAACAGAGCCACATCTTAGCGGCGGTGGAAGACTGCGTAAACCTCGGCGTAGACGCGATCAACATGAGTCTCGGTATGTCTTCGGGCTTTGCGCGCGAAGTAGACAAAGAGTACTGCAACCTTGTGTACGACAAAGTGCGCGGGGAGGGCATCAGCTTGATTTGCGCGGCGAGCAACGATTACAACTCCACCTACGGCAGTGAAGCGAACGGCAACCTGCCGCTCACGTCCAACCCCGACTCGGCAACGGTCGGCTCGCCCTCTACGTATGATGCGGCGCTCAGCGTTGCGAGTATTTCGGGCGTAAAAACGCCGTATATCGAATTCGAAGGTTCGCCGATTTATTATATAGAAG
>JAIEBL010000013.1 GCA_029069015.1 Clostridiales bacterium | reverse complement strand
GATTACGAGCGACACCGAGAAAATCGCCATACATACAAGCCCGATGATTGCGAGCACGTGTCTTACTTTGTTTTTCATGCTTCAATTATACCACCGCGCCGAAAACTACGCAACAATTTTGCCGACAATTTATATTTTGCCGCTTTTACGGGTAGGCAACCCCAATAGATACATTTTTGCGGGGACGCTTGCGGTCTATACGCGCCAAACGTCTCTCGCCGTGCTATCCAAGCACGCCTTCACGCCGTTTGGCGCGTCTATCCTCGCAATTTCACCCCGCAAAAACGCCACGCGCCCGAGCCGCGCCGATTTTAGGCCTATATCGAGGCAAAGACGCGACGCCGTAGTCTCGGTGCTACAGCTAGCGGCTTTAACGAAGATAGAGGCAAAAGCGGCGTGACTCGGGTGTATCTGCTTGGGAGTCGCCTACCCGTACCATAGCCACAAGCACAAGGCGCGAATACAAAAAGGCTTTGACTTTTTCCGATTTGGTGGTATAATAATTTCGTGAAAAAGCTCTTTAAACTCTTCACCAATAAAATCGTACTGACAGCATTGTTCTTCTTGATCCAAGTGGCAATGCAGGTATTGCTTTTATTGTATCTATCTTCGTTTTCGGTTTGGATCTACTTCGGGTTTTCGGTGCTCAGCGTCATCGTCTGCCTGTTTATCATGGGAAAGGACGCAAACCCCGGCTATAAACTCGCTTGGGTCGTTCCCATTCTGATCGTACCGCTGTTCGGCGGCATGCTGTATATCAGCTTCGGCAGAAGCGCGCGTCTACGGCGCAAAGACCGCAAATATCTCGAGACAATCGAAAACGAAACAGCGATGAAAATTACGGAAATGCCGACCGCGCTTTCTCCCACCGCCGCGCGCCTTGCCACACTCCTATATAACGCCACCGGCTACGCTCCGGTCGGCGACTCGGAAGTAGAATACTATCCGATCGGCGAACATTTTTTTGAGGCGCTCAAAGAAGCGCTACTGGGCGCAACGCGCTTTATATTTATGGAATACTTCATCGTAGGGCGCGGCAAGTGTTGGGACGAGCTCGTCGAAATTCTACGCGTTAAAGCCGCCGAGGGCGTAGACGTACGACTGATATACGACGACATCGGCTGCCTTTTCACGCTCCCCTACCGTTACCACAAAAAGCTGCAGGCAATGGGCATTAAGACGCACGTATTCAATAAGCTCAAACCGACGTTCAACGCGCGCATGAACAACCGCACGCACCGCAAAATTACAGTCGTCGACGGCAAGGTCGCTTTTACGGGCGGGCTTAATCTTGCCGACGAATATATGAACGTCGTCGATCGGTTCGGGTATTGGAAAGACACCGCCGTAAAAATAACGGGCATGGGCGTCGATAACTTCACGCGCATGTTCCTGCGCTTCTGGATGCTTTTGGAAAAAGAGCACGAACCGATCGAACCCTACCTTTGCGCGCAGCCCATCCCTGCACAAGGCTTCGTGCAGCCCATAGCGGCAGGCCCGGGAAAAAACGAACAGGGCATCGAAAAGGGCATGATGGATATGGTGAACAACGCCAAATCGTATATCTATATCAACACGCCCTATCTGATTTTGGACAACGAATTCTTAACGTCGCTCTGTCTTGCGGCGGAAAGCGGGATTGACGTGCGCATCACCATGCCGCACGTCCCCGACAAAAAACTCGTGTTCATCGTTTCGCGTTCCTTCTACCCCATTCTGCTCAAAGCGGGCGTAAAAATCTACGAATACTTACCAGGCTTTCTGCATGCAAAAAGCGCGGTGTGCGACGATTCAATCGCCTACGTAGGCACTTGCAACCTCGACTACCGCTCGTTCTATCTGCACTACGAATGCGGCGCGTTTTTGTATGACGTACCCGCCATATCCGACGTCAAAGCCGACTACCTGAAAACGCTGGAAGTTTGCAAAGCCGTGACCTACGAAGAAGCCACCGACGTGACCGCCGCGACCAAGCTCGCGCGATCGGTACTTCGTCTATTTGCCCCGCTCATGTAAGCGATTCGCTTACAAATCGTCTGCGTCCTGTACGGGCTCAGAGTCGGGCGCACCTGCGACCGTTCCGGTATAACTGCCCATCGGGTCGGTTTTCGGATCGACAAACGCGCCGGCGCCTATTCCCTTTACATTTTCGATTTTACCGTTCTTCTTTACCTTTTTCTTTTTCATTATAAGTCCTCCGTGTGAAAAAAACTTTCTCGTGTTAGCATACCCAAAACGCACACGGTTAAACCGTAAAAATTTATCTCGAAAGGAGTATACACCTTATGAACATTTGGCACGACATCGAAAAAGACCGCATCACCCCCGAAGACTTTATCGGCGTCATCGAAATTCCCAAAGGCTACAAGCAAAAGTACGAGCTGGACAAAAAAACGGGACTTTTGATTTTGGACCGAATCCTCTATACGTCCACTCACTACCCCGCCAACTACGGGCTGATTCCCCGCACGCTCTCCGACGACGGCGACCCGCTCGACGTCCTCGTGCTGTGCAGCGAAAGCTTACAGCCGCTGAGCTTAGTGCGGTGCTACCCCATCGGCATGATCACCATGCTCGACAACGGTTGCAACGACGAAAAAATCATTGCCATTCCTTTCAACGACCCGACCTACAACGAATACAAAGACATCTCCGAACTGCCCGTACATATCTTCGACGAAATGCGGCATTTCTTCTCGGTCTACAAACAGCTCGAAAACAAGCAGACCGCCGTGGAAGAAGTGGCAAACCGTAAACGCGCGTTGGAAGTCATTCAGTACTGCATTGACCAATATGTAGCGAAATTCGGAAAGTAACTAAAAACAGAGAGGCTTAAAAAAATGAAAAAAGTAAGTGCGCTTGCCTACAAGCGCGTCGATTCAAACGAAGTCATCAAGCAAATCGAAAAGTGCACGCTCGCGGCGGCGCAAGCCAAAAACGGCAAAGCACTCGCTAAGTGCCGCACGGAATGCTTAAAGCACATTTTCCGCGTCAATACGATGGCGGCATTGGCATTTATGCGGTTTACGCTCGACACCCGTGACCCGTTCTATGCGGGCGAAAAGGACTACTACGACGAAGAAGGACCGAAACTCGACAGCGCATACGTTAAATTCCAGCGTGCATTCCTGAACAATCCGCACGCGAAAGAAACCGCACCGTACGTAAATCCCTTGGTGCTTCGCCACTACGAGCAGCAAATCACCTGCACGTCCGACGAAGCCGTTCCCTTCAAAATCGAGGAAAACAAGCTCGTGACCGAATACACGAAGCTCATGGCGGAAACGACCTACCCCTGGAACGGCGAAAACCTTCCGCTTTCGGCGCTCAAAAAATACTTTGCCGACCCCGACCGCAGCGTTCGGCAAAAGGCGTATACTGCTTTGGGCGAAACGCTCGCAAAAATCAGCGACAAGCTCGATTCGCTCTACGACCAAATGGTGAAAATACGCCATAAGACGGCCGAAGCTTTGGGATTTACGAATTACGTAGAACTCGGCGATCGGCTGATGGGGCGCATTTCGTACGACCGCTCCATGCTCGCCGCCTTCCGCAAGAACGTACTCTCGGACGTCGTGCCCGTCGTAGCGCGACTGAAAGAAAAAGCCGCGGAAAAGCTGGGCATAAAAGAGTTTATGCTCTACGACAACGAAACGTATTTCGATTGCGGTAACCCCACGCCTAC
>JAIEBL010000129.1 GCA_029069015.1 Clostridiales bacterium | reverse complement strand
GCGTTTCCTGCGGGCACACTCTGCCGCAAATTGCAGGCAGACTGCTCGTCTTACCGATCACTGCGCCCGCCGCCGCAAAATCGCCCTCTCTGACCTTTGCCAAAAACGCAGGGATATCCACCGACACGGGACATCCGGCTTTACACGGGGCATTTTTACACTGCATACACCGCGCAGCCTCCGCCCTTGCGATCTCTACGGGAAAGCCGAGCGCCACTTCGTTGAAGTTGTGCGCTCTTTCCTTTGCGGACTGCACGGGCATTTTGTTTCTGGCTTGGTCGTTCATTTCGTTTCGGTTTGTTTTCCTTTCAAACGGCAGTAATGCGCCTGTTCATGTTCTCTGTATACGCCGAGGCGGTTTATCGCGTCTTCCCAATCGATTTCATGCCCGTCAAATTCCGGGCCGTCCACGCATGCGTACGCCGTCTTGCCGCCTACGCGCACACGACAACCGCCGCACATGCCCGTACCGTCTACCATGACGGAATTCATGCTGACAATCGTCTTTATGCCGTATCCTTTCGTGAGTGCACACACAGCGCGCATCATGGGCATAGGGCCTACGGCGAGTACGCAATCACATTCGATCTGCGGCAACAGTTCCGTAAGCGCGTTCGTTACGAAGCCCTTTTTGCCGCTTGTTCCGTCGTCCGTTACGGTAATCAACCGCTTTGCCGCCGCTTTCAATTCGTCTTGGTACAAAAGAAGCGAAGCCGTACGCGCACCCACGATAACAGTTGCGGGCTTCCCCTCTTTTTGCAGCGCCTTTGCCTGCGGGTAGATGACCGCCGTCCCGATGCCGCCACCGACGAGCACGATATTCTTATATGCGGAAAGGTCCGTCGGGTTACCGAGCGGGCCAACGAAGTCGCAAATATAGCCGCCCGTTTCAATCTCGGCGAGCTTATGCGTGGAATACCCCACTTCCTGCACAGCGATCGTCACCGTACCCGCTACGGAATCGTAGTCACAGATTGTGAACGGCACGCGTTCGCCCTCGTCGTCCACACGCAAAATCACAAACTGCCCCGCCTTTGCGTATTTGGCAACGTCGGGCGCGTCTATTACGTATTCGAC
>JAIEBL010000128.1 GCA_029069015.1 Clostridiales bacterium | reverse complement strand
ACGCCACTTTTCTGATCAGTATCTCGCCGAACACTTCTTTTTGCGTCGCCGTTATGAATTGCAACTTTAACAGCTCCAAAAGCGCCTGAAAGGTAGTGATGATTTCGCTCTTCGTGTAGTCGGCTTCAAACAGCTCGTCGAATTTCGCCGTTTCGCGCAAAAGCATGAAATCTTTGATGTGCGACATTTTTTCCGTTACGGTGAAGCGGTCAAGCGTTATGTGCCGCTCGCGCTTCGTAATGCTTCGCTTTTCAAGCTTTAAGAACATTTTTTGCAGCGCTTGCATCAGCCCTTCCATGTTCATGTCTTTGAGTACGAAATGCGGTTCGGCAAGCCCCGCATCGGGTGCGCGGAAATGCATACCGACGGCTTCTTGTTCTTTCATTTTGGCGCACGCTTCTTTATAAAGGTTGTATTCTTCCAAGCGGCGGATCAGTTCTTTTTTCGGGTCATCTTCCTGCTCTGCTTCTTCTTGCGGTTTGGGAAGCAAAGAGCGTGACTTGATTTCAAGCAGCCAAGCCGCCATTTCGATAAATTCGGATGCGGCGTCTAAATCGAGCTCGGAAATTTCATTCATATAGCTCATATACTGCTCGGTGATTTCCGAAACGAAAATATCTTCGATTTTGATTTTTGCCGTTTTGATAAGATGCAATAGTAAATCGAGCGGGCCTTCGAACGCTGCGAGTTTTACGCGATATGACGAATCGTTTTCCGACACCATCTCTTCGATGGCGTCGACTTGCTGATCTTGTGTTTGTTCTTTTGCGTCTGCCATTTTGTATTACTCTTCTATTTTTAGAAAAACAGTCCCCAGAATTTGCCGAATAGCCATATCATGCCGCGTCGCGCGTAATGAATGTACGAACCGAGCAAGTCGAGCCACATCGGTAGTCCGAATACGTCGACGATGATGCTTACGCCCACGAGCGCAAGCAGGAAATAATGCCCGAATTTGCGGAGAAACATCACAAAGCGGTTATTGTACCGCGTGAACGCTTCGATAATGCGGAAGCCGTCGAGCGGATGAATGGGCAGAAGATTGAAGAAAAACAAGCTGAGATTGATGAGCACCATGTATTCGAAAAACAAACGGAAATAGCCGAATACTGTCAGGGCGATCGGG
>JAIEBL010000127.1 GCA_029069015.1 Clostridiales bacterium | reverse complement strand
GGATGCCGTTGCCGCCCTGTCCGAACGAGCCGTTGCAAGGGGGACAACGGTCGACATAGTTTGTGCATTTGCCGCCTTCCGTCTGTGACCCGCCCGTGGAAGGCGGATTTGAGGCGGTGTACCAACCCGTAGACGTGCCGCCCGTGTCACCGCCGCCGTTCCCGCCTCTGGCAGTTGTGACGGTGGTATTGCTACCGTTTGTATAAGCGGACGAACTGTAACCGCCCGTACCGCCGCCACCGCCTGCTACGAGAAGGACGTCTTCTTTTTTGCTTTCATAATTTTTAAGTTGCCCGTCGCCTTGCTTGGAGAGCGCAAAGTGCGTTGCACCGCCACCGCCGCCTTTTCTGTAACCGTTGCCTTGGTAGCCTACATTTCCGCCGCCATTCCAACCGCCTACGTTAATATCCGTACCTCTTTCGGTGGTCGTGCCGCCCTGACTTCCGACGGCGATCCAAACGGTGGTCGTAGTGGTAAGCGTTAGGTTGGCTTTGACGTATCCGCCCGTGCCGCCGATGCCGGCGGTAGAACCGTTCATTCCGCTACCGCCTTGTGCGCCCCATGCTTCCAAGCGGTACGTGCCCGCGCCAAGCGAAACGCTCACCATGCTTTTGGTGGCGCTATACGTGCCGATGACTTTCTCTGTGGCGGAAAGGGAAATATCTTCCTTAATAGCCTTGCTCGAAGCATTCGCCGCAAAGTCTACGCCCAATATGATAATATACGCTTTTTGAGCGCCAAAAAGCTAAGCAAAAAGCGTATAAGGGGGACACTCTTGATTGTGTCCCCCTTATAAATCCCCCCCCGCAAAGCGCTTTTCCGTTCAGCCGTTCTTGCCGTAGCCGAATTACGAAAAGGGTATGGTGGGGAAAGGGTCGAAAGGTTTTTGTTATGGAAGCGAGTTGTATGCCCCTATTCTATGGAATTTGTCCTGAAAATGTTGGGCACTTTTTACATTTTGGCGCTTTATTTTTGTGCATTTTGCAGTTGATAAAGTAGGGCAAAACATAGTATAATAAACGTGTAAACGAAAGGAAGGGCTTTCGTCAAAAACAAAACACATATATGGAGGGAAGGAAATGGCTAGTTTGTCGTTAAGACACATCTACAAGATTTATTCGGGTGGCGTGAAAGCCGTCAGCGACTTTAATCTTGAGATCGATGACAAAGAATTCGTTGTATTCGTAGGACCGTCCGGTTGCGGTAAATCCACTACGCTTCGTATGGTTGCGGGCCTCGAAGAAATTTCGGCAGGTGAGCTGTATATCGACGGTAAGCTCGTAAACGACGTCGAACCCAAAGACCGCGATATCGCGATGGTGTTCCAGAACTACGCGCTGTACCCGCACATGACGGTGTACGATAACATGGCGTTCGGTTTGCGTCTTCGCAAAATGGCTGCCGAAGAAATCGACAAGCGCGTGCAGGAAGCGGCCGAGATCCTCGGCATCAAACATTTGCTTTCCCGTAAGCCGAAAGCATTGTCCGGTGGTCAGCGTCAACGTGTTGCCTTGGGCCGCGCGATCGTCCGTGAACCGAAGGTATTCCTTCTGGACGAACCGCTCTCCAACCTCGACGCAAAACTCCGCGTACAGATGCGTACCGAAATCACCAAGCTTCACAACAAGCTTGCGACCACGTTCATCTACGTAACGCACGACCAGACCGAAGCTATGACGATGGGCACGCGTATCGTCGTTATGAAAGACGGTATCATTCAGCAGGTCGATACGCCTACGTGCTTGTACGACAATCCCGAGAACTTGTTCGTGGCGTCCTTCCTCGGCTCGCCGCAAATGAACTTCTTCAATGCGAAGCTCGAAAAAGAGGGCGATAAGCTCTATTCCGTATTCGGCGAGAATAAGATCCTTATTCCCGAAGCGCGTGCAAAACGCATTTTCGACGAAAGCTATATCGGCAAAGACGTGATCATGGGTGTTCGTCCCGAAGATATTCACGACGAAGAAATCTTCATTTCGTCCAGCCCCGACACGATCATCAATGCAACGATCGATGTTATCGAAAAACTCGGTAACGAAACGATTCTCTACATGAAGGTAGACGGCAAAGAGGATTATACGATTGCCCGTATCGACGCGCGTTCGCAATTTGCGACGGGCGAGCAGGTGCGCCTTGCTTTGGACGCCAACCACGTGCATTTCTTCGATCCCGACACCGAGCTTACCATTATGGGTGTGCCTCGCGCCAACCGTATTGCGTCGAAGCTTCTTGCCACCGAAGACGGTTTGGTCGTTCGCTTCGG
>JAIEBL010000126.1 GCA_029069015.1 Clostridiales bacterium | reverse complement strand
TTTGCAAGTAGTAGCCCAATTTGTTGATGTTCGCATTCGAAACATAGCGACCGTCTTCCAACTGCTCCAAACGCGTTACGTTGAGCATGCTCTGCGGTATGCCCGCCAAAAAGGCTTCGTTATCTGTCTTGTTTTCGTTGCTGCTGTATCCCGTAAAGTTGCCGATACGCATATAATTGCGCTCGGGCTTCACGTCGTAAAAAATCGTACCGTCAAAGAAACCGATTTTTGCCAAAAAGATAAAATTCGTGGCAGCGATCGGACAATCTTCTTCCCAAATCACCATTTCGATTTGCCGCCCGTCCCGTAGCTTTATAACGGCACGCGGATATTTACTGTTGTCATTTTTAATAACAAAAGGCAACAGAATCGCGAGCAAAATGATCAGCAAGCCAAGCGTAACGGAACAAATCAAAATCCAAAGACTTTTTTTGTTTATCTTCTCTTGCGGTGCGACCGCTTCGCCGCCCTCTGTCGGTTCAACACTCTCTACTTCGGGTGCACGGTCCTCTTTGCTCTTTTTATTTGCTTTTTCCCGTTCGGCACGGCGCAACTCTTTGCGTTCTTTCGCCGTTAACGAATAGGTGTTTTTCTTCTTGCTCATTCTTCGTCCTCTTTAATTTCTATCCCCGTGCGGGTGCGCCCGCCCTGCTTTGCTTTCTCGCGCGCGGCACGAAGCTTCTCCAGCCGTTCTCTCGCAAGCGCCGTACGCGCCTCGCCGTTTTCACTGATCTCCACCCCGCCGCTCTCTTTGTTCGGAAGCGCCGTCCCGCTTTGCGGCGGATACGGGCGACGATCTGCCATTCGGGGCGGCGGTACTACCCCCGGAATAGGCGAACGCTCTTTGGTGAGCACCGGACCGCTTTCGCCACTGCTTTCGGTGATTTCACGCGAAGCTCTGCGCCGTTGCTCGCGCAGCGACGCCAATGCCCTTTCGCGTTCCGCTTGCAAATCGAGTTTCTGCGGCTTGCTTTCGCCGGAATCCGTTTGCGTCTCGCGAACATCGCTGCGGACTACCCTATCGATTTGAGGTTCGGGCGCGGCGTCCTCCGCCTTGTCCGATTGTTCCGCCCGTTGCGTAGCATTCGCGCGCTCGGGCATATCGGCGTTCCGACGAGCCGCGTTTTCCTTTTGTAAAGGCTCACCGTCACTTTTTTCTTCCATAT
>JAIEBL010000125.1 GCA_029069015.1 Clostridiales bacterium | reverse complement strand
AATCAAACGTTTCGTGTACTTTTTCAATCATGAGTGCAATGTTGCGCTCTGCCCTAGAGAGGGCTTCTGCGCGCGTTGCTTTTCCGCAACTTGCAGGATGAAAGACGACACGCACGCCCCCCATCTGCTTGATTGCTTCAATCGATTGTAAAATGTAACCGATGGACTTTTCGATCATATCGCTTGCTTCATTGGCAAAATTCGTATAGTACGGCGCATGTGCGCTGATTTCCACACCGTACTTTTGAAAAGCTTCCCGAATTTTCTCCGTACCCGCAGGCGTTATCATGACGCCGCGCCCGAACGAATATTCGTAGGCGTTCAGTCCTAAGCGATGCAACCATTCCGCTGCTTCGTAGGTATGCTTATGTCCTTCCTGATAAAAGGTTTCCGAATTTCCCGACGGTCCGATACGTATCATTCTTCGTTCTCCCATTTTGTATCGTTTATGATCTGCTTGTATAACGCCTGCGGCGAAGAAAAGGTGCGAATGTCGCGCAACCGACGCACGAATTCCAAGCAAAGTGTTTTTCCGTACAAATCGCCTTCGAAATCAATAAGCATCGTTTCTACGGTGGTTTCACGGTTGCCGAACGTCGGGCAATTCCCGACGTTCGTTACGGCCTTATACTTCTTAGTGTCGGTATAGGCATAGGTGGCATATACGCCCGTTTTGGGCAAAAGCTTATCCGCGTCTACTTGCAAATTGGCTGTCGGAAAGTTAAATACGTGTCCGCGCCCGTGCCCGTGACAAACCTCGCCTTCCACGGTGTATGCGTGCCCAAGAAAGCGCACGACGTTCTCGATATCGCCGAGATGCAAGAGCTCTTTCACTTTCGTACTTGAAACGCGCACGTTTTCAAGTGTTATAGGCTGTACTATGCCACACATAATATTATTTTTAGAGCAAAACTCTTGTAAAAATATACTGTCTCCCTCTGCGTTTGCGCCGAATTTATAGTCGTAGCCGCAGACGAACCCGCGCACGTCGAACGCTCGCATCAGCATCTGTAAGAACGCCGGTGGCGGCGTGTTTTGAAGTTCTTTGGAAAAGGGCAAAGCAAGAACGGCGTCAACTTCTTGTGCGAGGAGTATTTTCCGCTCTTCAAAGGTATAGATGAGTTGGCTTTCTTTACCGAACGTGCGGCTCGGGTTATCCGAAAAGGTCACGGCACCTACCTTTGCTCCTACTCTACCTGCCATTTCTCTTGCTTCTTCAAAAAGCGCTCTATGGCCGCGGTGCACGCAATCGAAAAAGCCGAGCGCAAAACAAATCGGTTCGTTGTATTTGGTTGTAAGCGTAAGCGTTTTCAATTTGTTTCCCGTAAATACGTCTGTATATGTATTTTTCCGTCCTTATTGCAGCCAAGTCCAAACAATTCGTTTTTGCAATACACTGTAAAGATATCACCAGAATCATTTACAGTGGGTTGTTTTATCCCGTTACACAACTCCGTGTAACGTTCGGGTGCAATATCCACGCGCGGAACGGAAGCCAGCGCGTCTTCCACCGAAAGCAAGGCTTTTTCTTTTAAAACGGTCAACTCGTCAAGCGTCACGCTGTCGGAAAGAAGAAAATTGCCGCAACGCAACCGCTTAATCGATACCATGGTTGCAACCGTGCCCAAAAGAGCGGCTATGTCGCGGCAAAGGCTACGGATATACGTCCCCGCCGAACAGTGAACGTGCATGAGAAAGGTATTCGGTGCAGTCTGTCGCACAAGGCTCAGCGCGTAAATTTCCACTTCCTTGGGGGAAAGCTGTACTTCTATGCCCTGCCGCGCCAATTTGTAGGCGCGTACGCCGTTTACGCTTTTTGCGCTGTATGCGGGCGGCATTTGCATTTGCTTACCAATAAGCTTCGGGCACGCGTCGATAATTTGATCTTCCTGCGGCAAGACGGACGACGTGGCAACGATTGTTCCCGTTGCATCCAACGTATCGGTTTGATACCCGAATGCAAACTCTGCCTCGTACTCTTTATCTTTTTGCAGATAGTAATCGAATAAGCGGGTCGCCTTCCCTACGCCGAGCAATAGCACGCCCTCGCCCTCTGGGTCGAGCGTTCCCATATGACCTACGGCGCGCGTCTCTAAAATCTTTTTGCAAGCGACTACCATATCGCTGCTCGTACATCCGCGCGGCTTGTAAAGATTCAATAGCCCTTTCAAAATGACATTCCGTCGGTTATCGATTTAACCACTTTACGTACGACGTCCTCGTATTTGCCGCAAACAGTGCATCCCGCCGCTTTCTGGTGTCCGCCACCGCCGAACACGGTAGCCGCTGCGGCCACGTCGACTGTTTTGCTACGAAAGCTTGCTTTAAACGCATTCTTTTGCTCGGTGATACAAACAGCCACGTCTACGCTTCCGATCATCATGCCGTAATCGATCAGCCCTTCCGTGTCGGACAGCACGCACCCGCATTCGGCAAGGTCGCTATCCATAATCGTTATCAAACAAATTTTCCCGTCGGCAAAAAAGCGCATGGATTCTATCGCGCGCGCAATCAGCTTCGTTTTTTCACGTGTATTGTTTTTGTATAAATAATCGGAAATTTTGTTGAGTTCCAACCCAAAGGCAGTCAGCTTTTGTGCCACTTCAAAGGTATGCGGCGTTGTGTTGCTGTGCATAAAATGCCCCGTATCGGTCGACAGTCCCACCATAAGCCAATAAGCACAATCGGCGTCGATTTCCCCCGTTTCGTACAGTAAATCAAACAGTACTTCGCACGTACTGCTAGCTTCGGGAAATACGAAATTATGAGCGGCAAAACGGTTGTTTGTGCGGTGATGATCGATATTGATGGACACGCGCGCCTTTTTAAAATAGCCGATATATTTTCCCACGCGTAGGTCGTCGGCACAATCTACGGCAATTGCCAAGTCGTATACGCCGCTGGGTTCTGTAAAACAGGCCTCGAAATTCGGCACGAAAGAAAAATGAGAAGGCGCGGGCGAATCGCAAGCAAAGTCGACGAGCTTGCCGTGCTTTTTGCAGATATGCCAAACAGTAAGCCCGGCGCCGATACAATCGCCGTCGGGCCTGGGATGCCCTATGATGAGCACACGTTGCGCCTGTTTAATCGCTTCTATGATCATTCTTTTTGATTTCCTCTATTATCTTTTCAATGTGTTCGCTGTAGGCTTGCGAAGTATCGAGAAGAAAAGTCAGTTCGGGAATCGTCCGAAGGTCGTGAAACTCGCGGGAAAGCTCCTTACGAATAAAACCCGCACAACGGCAAAGCGCCGCAAAGGTCGTTTGCTTCGTTTCCTCGTCACCGCTCCCGAAAATACTCACCGTTACCTTTGCCGTTTTTAAATCTTTGGCAACGGAAACGTTTAAAACCGAAACCATTTCGGTAATGCGTGGGTCTTTGAGCCGAGCGATGATTTGCGAAAGCACACGCTGCATTTCGCCGTTTAAACGGTCTTCCCTGTATTTCACTGCTTCACCT
>JAIEBL010000124.1 GCA_029069015.1 Clostridiales bacterium | reverse complement strand
CAAGCGCTTTTAAATACATTTCGGTTTGCTGCCCGATGTCGAAATTCCACCCCTTGATCGTAATTGCGCCCTCTCGCAGCGACTTACTGCCGTCGCCGTATATGAGCGTCGGGTCGATGGCTTGCTTATAGCCTAAGCCCAGACATTCGGGGCACGCGCCGAACGGACTGTTAAACGAAAAGAGTCGCGGCTCTACTTCGGCAATGGATATGCCGCAATCGGTGCAAGCGTATTTCGTGTTGAAGAGCTGCTCGCGGCCGTCGCACTCGGCAATGACGATACCGTCGGCGATTTTGAGCGCCGTTTCCAAGCTGTCGGTCACGCGCTTTTCCATGCCCGGCTTGATCACAAGGCGGTCGACGACGACGCTGATGCTGTGCTTGACCTGTTTATCGAGCGGAATGTCTTCCTCGAGCCCGTAGACCTTGCCGTCCACCCAAACGCGGCCGAAGCCCTGCTTGCGGTACGTTTCGAAGAGCTTACCGTATTCGCCTTTGCGTCCGCGCACGACGGGCGCAAGCAGCAGAACTTTGCTGTTTTCGGGATAGGCTAAAATGACATCGGCAATCTGGTCGATGGATTGCTGTTCGATTTTCTTGCCGCACTTGGGGCAATGCACGTCGCCCACTCTGGCGTAGAGAAGGCGCAGATAGTCGTAAATTTCGGTTACCGTGCCCACCGTGGAACGCGGGTTGCGCGCCGTTGTTTTCTGGTCGATGGAAATGGCGGGACTTAAGCCGTCTATGCTCTCGACGTCCGGCTTGTCCATCTGCCCCAGAAACATACGCGCGTAGCTACTGAGGCTTTCGACGTACCGCCGCTGCCCCTCTGCGAAAATCGTATCGAATGCAAGGCTCGTTTTACCGCTCCCCGAAAGCCCCGTAAACACGATCAGCTTATTGCGCGGGAGCTCCAAGCTCACATTCTTCAAATTGTTTTCTTTTGCACCTTTTACAACGATGGAATCCATTTTTCTCTTATCCTCTTTTAGTGTGCGGAATCTGTGTGCTTCGTATTACGTATCATGATTGCCGTTTCACGGACGCGGCGGACGCGGACGGGAATTCCGTACCGTGCCACCCTTTTTGGTCTTGCTGATTTTCTCTTGCAGTTGCTTTAATTCGGTAATACGGTCGCGCAGGCGTATCGCCGTTTCAAAATCGAGCGAGGAGGACGCGACGTTCATCATGGAGCGAAGCTTGTCGATCTGCCGAGGGATATCCTCTTCGGGAATTTTCTCTTCCGCCTTCTCGGAAATTTCCAACGTATTGGTGATCGGCTTGACGATCGTTTTGGGCGTGATACCATGCGCCTCGTTGTAGGCCTGTTGCTTCTTTCTACGCCTGTTCGTTTCGTCGATGGCGCGTTGCATAGAGCCCGTAATGACGTCGGCATACATAACGACTCTGCCCTCGCTGTTGCGCGCCGCTCTGCCGATGGTCTGAATGAGCGCCGACTCGCTACGGAGGAAACCTTCCTTGTCGGCATCCAAGATCGCCACGAGCATAACTTCGGGAATATCCAAGCCCTCGCGCAAAAGGTTGATGCCCACGATGACGTCGAACGATTTTGCGCGCAGCGCGTTGACGATCTGAATGCGCTCCATCGTGCCGATATCCGAATGCAGGTAGTTGACCTTCACGCCGTGCTCGGCAAGATAGTCCGTAAGGCTCTCCGCCATACGCTTTGTAAGCGTGGTCACAAGCACGCGTCCGCCCCTTTCGACGGTGTGCCGTATTTCTTCCAACAAGTTATCGATCTGCCCTTCCGTAGGGCGTACCGTCACTTCGGGGTCAAGCAGCCCCGTCGGGCGAATGATCTGTTCGGCAACGAAGCCGTTTGCAAGACCCAGTTCGTACGGCGCCGGCGTCGCGGAAACGTACACCGTTTGCCCGATTCGCGCGTTGAACTCGTCGAAGGTCAGCGGGCGGTTATCAAACGCCGCGGGCAAGCGGAAGCCGTAGTCTACGAGGCTCTGTTTGCGGCTACGGTCGCCCGCGTGCATGGCGCGCACCTGCGGAAGCGTCATGTGGCTCTCGTCCACGAACAATATAAAGTCGTGCGGAAAATAGTCCAGAAGCGTAAAGGGCGGCACGCCGGGCGCACGCCCGTCGAAATAGCGGGAGTAGTTTTCGATGCCGCTGCAATACCCCACTTCGCGCATCATTTCCATATCGTACTTGACGCGCTGCTCGATGCGTTGCGCCTCGATGAGTTTGCCCGCGTCCCGGAAAAAGCGCACTTGCTCTTCCATGTCGCGCTCAATGGCAACGAGCGCGCGCTGCATGGTCGACGCTTCGACGGCGTAGAAGCTCGCGGGAAAAATCGCCGCGTGCTTTAAGCGGTTCGTCACCCGCCCCGACACGATTTCAAATTCGCTGATGGCGTCGATCTCGTCGCCGAAAAATTCCACGCGGATTCCCGTATCGCTGCTCGACGCAATGAAAATATCCACCGTATCGCCCTTCACGCGGAAATCGGTACGTTCGGGTGCGGTGTCGTTGCGCGTGTAGTTGATCCCCACGAGGCGGCGAATCAGTTCTTCGCGTGACAGGCTATCCCCCGGACGGAGCGAAATGGAAAGATTATAGTATTCTTCGGGCGCACCCAAACCGTAGATACACGAAACGGACGCGACGACGATCGTATCGCGCCGCTCGAACAGCGAACAGGTCGCGCTGTGGCGTAGCTTATCGATCTCGTCGTTGATCTGCAAGTCTTTTTCTATATACGTGTCCGAAGACGCGATATACGCCTCGGGCTGATAGTAATCGTAGTACGAAACGAAAAACTCGACGCGGTTCTTCGGGAAGAACTCACGAAACTCGTTACAGAGCTGCGCCGCCAGAATTTTGTTGTGCGCCAGAACGAGCGCAGGGCGGTTCATGCGTGCGATCACGTTCGCCATCGTATACGTTTTTCCGCTTCCCGTCACGCCCAAAAGCACCTGGCTCTTCAAGCCGTCGCGCAGGCCGTTGCAAAGCGCGTCGACGGCTTCGGGCTGATCGCCCGTGGGAGAATAAGGAGAGCAAAGTTCGTAATCCATATACCGATTATAGCACACTCTGTCTCCTTTATGCAAATCTTTTGCTTCCTTTGCCCCCTATCTTTTAAAAGAAGTAAAGAAGCTTGCGCCGAACACCGAATGCGTGGTATACTATGGGTATGGAAAAGGAACGCACCATTCTACATTGCGATCTGAACAACTTCTACGCCTCGGCGGAGTGCCTAACGAACCCCGAGTGGCGCACCGTTCCGCTCGTCGTTGCGGGCAGTCCCGAAAAGCGGCACGGAGTGGTACTTGCCAAAAACGATCTCGCAAAAGCCGCGGGCATAAAAACGGGCGACGCCATTTGGCAAGCCAAAGAAAAAGCGCCCGATCTTACGGCCGTAGAGCCGCACTTTTCGCTGTACGCATCTTTAAGCAAACAAGTTTTCGAGATCTACACACGCTACAC
>JAIEBL010000123.1 GCA_029069015.1 Clostridiales bacterium | reverse complement strand
TCTTTGCATTGCGCGCATCATGCTCACCCAGCCCCCCATGCTCATCTTAGACGAAGCCACGAGCAACATAGATACCCGCACCGAACGCAAGATCCAGTCCGCGTTTGCCGCCATGATGAAGGGCAGAACAAGCTTCGTTATCGCCCACCGCCTTTCCACCATTATCGACGCCGACCTCATCCTCGTCATGAAAGACGGCAACGTCATCGAGCAAGGCACCCACACCACACTCCTGCAAAAAGGCGGCTTCTACGCCGACCTCTACAACGCGCAGTTCGAGCACTGAGAAAAAGCGTTTTTCCCTGTTTCGTCATTCCAAGCAAAGCACTATGATGCAGGGAGCGTAAGCCATCCTTATCCTTCCGTCATTCCGAGTTAAGCGCCGTAGGCGCGCCGAGGAATCCAGCGAAGCGTAAATAAACTACGAAACAAGCCGCGTATTCATTCCGCGGCTTGTATTCTTTTTGTTATCCGTATTCTTCGCCGCCCCTTTGCGGGGAAACGAGAAAAGACTACGCTCGCTCTGCTCGCTAGATCCCTCGACTGCGTTTCACTACGCTCGGGATGACAGAGGGGGGCGCACGTAACTCGCTTTCATAATCATGCCTTCCACTTACCACTCTTTAAAAAAGCGGAAAGAGACGTTATATGCCGGTACTTATGCTCATGGTGCTTATGGTGAGTCTAGCCGTAGGCGGTGTGGGCATATTGGGCGTAGACTTTGCGGCGAATGCTTCGAGCAAGGCTATTAAGGAAGATATTTCCCTTTCCGCCGCTACGTCTGTCAACGCAGTCACGTACGGCTCGAATTCCTACGTAGACGTATCGGCAGACGGTAAGACGTATACGTTCAAGTATAACGGTACGGTTTGGAACAACGACCGCTATGAAAGCAGCAACAGTCCCGCCGACGTCTACCAGACGTATAAGGGGAATTCAAGCCAAGACAGCATACTGAGCAAAATGGGTCGGGACGGCAGCGTGCAGACGCTGACGCTACAACCCGGAACGTATTTGATCGATCTCTACGGCGGCGCAGGTGCGGACAATGTTCGCCTTACCGAAGACATCGGCGGTGGCGGTCCTACACGCGGCGGATACGGCGGACACACCCAAGCCATCTTCCACGCAAGAGCCGTCACTACGCTGTATCTTTGCGTAGGCGGCAAGGGCAACGGGCGTGCACTTTGGAAACGCCCCGAAGCACCCTTCTACGGCACGAAAAACGCGCATTCCGGACGCGCGGCAAACGACACGACCGACAGCAAGCTTTTGGGTGGCGGCGGCTACAACGGCGGCGGTAACTACTTGCCGCACTACCCCACGAACAACGACTATTCGGGTGGCGGCGGCGGTGGCGCTACGCATATTGCGCTATCCTTGCAGGGTGACGGACAGCTCAAAAACTATGAGGGTAAAAAGGAAGACGTCCTGCTCGTTGCGGGCGGTGGCGGCGGCGCAGGCTGGTGGGGCGACGGCACATATGTCACTGCCGCTTCGCCAAGCACTTCATACGCAGGAAGCGCAGGCGGTGCAACAGGTGACAACAGCGTTGCTGCCGGTAGCTATACGGGTATGGTAGCGGGTGCGGGCGGAACGAAGGCGCTAGCCGCCGTAGATGGCGGAGGATAGGAGCAAGCCGTTTAAGGAACCACCTGCCGCGGGACGGCTGCGGCAGGTCA
>JAIEBL010000122.1 GCA_029069015.1 Clostridiales bacterium | reverse complement strand
CCCCCCCCCCCCCCCCCCCCTTTTTCTTTTCAACGCACCAGCCGCCATACGAGATCCTGAGATTTCTCGCGGGCTCAGAGATGTCTCTAAGAGACAGATATTTTCTCCACGAACAAAAAGCATATAACCTACGTTTTGGAACATACGGGATTCGGCGGCGGTTGCGTCAACGACGTAGTGATACACCTCGCCACTTCTCTCCTTCCCTTCGGCGGCTTTAAAGAGAGCGGCCTTGGGTCGTATCATGGCAGAGCCGGTTTCGATACCTTCACGCACTACAAATCCATCGTAGACAAAAAGAACTGCATCGACTTACCCATGCGGTATCAGCCGTACAAGAAAAAGTACGATAAACTCGTGAAATTCTTTCTCAAATAAGTCTCAAAAAATCTAAACAACAAAAAAGCGTTACCGAACGAAATAAACGGTAACGCTTTTTTTATGCGTTTTATACTTTTTAAGATGCGAATTCGCCTTTTGTATTGCGCCCGAAAAGCGCAGTAATGAGTTCCTTGGGCGGAACTTTATTCGTGATCATATCGTTGACCGCATTCGTTATGGGCATATCAACGTTAAGACGCTTCGCAACCTTAGCAACAGCCCGCGCCGTCGCTACGCCCTCGGCGAGCTTATCGAACGGCTGACCTTGCACGTACGCCTCGCCCCATCTGCGGTTGTGGCTGTGCGGCGAAAACAGCGTCGTTTCGTAGTCCCCCAAATGACAAAGCCCGTACGCCGAAAGCTCGTTGCCGCCCATTGCCGCAATCAAGCGCGCCACTTCGCGTGCGCCGCGCGCCATAAGCGGACCTTTGAGCGTCACGTAGTTCAGTCCGTCGAGCACGCCAGCAACGATGCCCATAATGTTTTTGGCAGCCGCGCCGACTTCCGTTCCGATGATATCCACGCCGTAGTAAAAACGGATCAAGTCGCTTTTAAACGTATCCGCCAAATGTTTCGTAAGGTCCGCCGAATACGAGTCGATCACCATGCAGTTGGGAACGTTTTTGGTGAATTCCTGAATATGCCCCGGTCCTACCCAAACGGCTACGTTCTCTTTGGGGATGCCGCTCTCGATCGCTACTTCGCTGAGGCGTTTACCCGTCGTTTCTTCGATGCCTTTCATGCACAGCACGAATTTCTTATTCTTGATGTCGCGCTTGGCAATCTCCGTCGCAAATCCGCGCAAACCTTGGCTGGAAATGGATATGATCACCGTGTCGGCATGAGTAAGCGCCGCGTCGAGGTCGCAAGTGACGGTGATGGATTTGTCGAACGTAACGTATTCGTTGCGCCCCGTTTCTTTTAAAATGCGGTAGCTGTAATCGTGCTCGGGTCCGAAGCTATATACTTCATTGCCGATACGGTTGTTATACCAAGCAAGGAACGACCCCCACCTTCCGCAACCGAGAACCGATACTTTCATGACATTCTCCAGAGTGTTAATTTTTGGGACTGTAGTTGGGACTTTCTTTAGTGATCGCAATATCGTGCGGGTGGCTCTCTACAAGCGACGCGCCCGTGATCTTAACGAACTTCGCTTTAGTGCGCAGGCTCTCGATATCGGGCTGTCCGCAGTAGCCCATGCCGGCACGCAAACCGCCCATCAGCTGATATACGATATCGCTGAGCTGTCCACGGTACGGAACACGCCCTTCCACGCCCTCGGGAACGAGCTTTGCCGCTGCCGCGCCGTCTTGGAAATAACGGTCCTTGCTTCCCTTTGCCATTGCCGCAAGGCTACCCATGCCGCGATAGCTTTTAAAGCTACGACCCTGGTAGATTTCAAGCTCGCCCGGGCTTTCGGCAGTGCCTGCAAACAGGCTGCCGATCATAACGGCGTGTGCGCCCGCCGCAATTGCTTTGGGAATGTCGCCGCTGTACTTGATGCCGCCGTCGGCAATAATGCAACGCTTGTATTTATCCGCCGCTTCCGCGCAGTCCATAATGGCGGTCACTTGCGGTACGCCGATACCCGCTACGATACGCGTCGTGCAAATCGAGCCGGGGCCAATCCCCACTTTTACGACGTCCGCGCCGCGCTTAAAGAGCGCTTCCGCCGCCGCATAGGTCGCTACGTTGCCCGCAACGAGTGCAATGTCGGGGAATTTGTTTTTAACCTTTTCCACCGAATTCATGATGTTGATATTATGCCCGTGCGCCGAATCGAGAACGATACAGTCCACGCGCGCGTCTACGAGTGCGCCCGCACGGTCTAAGCAGTCTTCGCCACCGCTGATCGCCGCACCGACGAGAAGGCGTCCGTTTTTGTCTTTGGCGGAATTGGGATACTGAATGGCTTTCTCGATGTCCTTAATCGTGATAAGCCCTTTGAGGATGCCGTTTTTATCCACGATGGGCAACTTCTCGATGCGGTGCTGCCCCAAAATCTTCTGCGCTTCTTCAAGCGTCGTGCCCACAGGCGCCGTGACGAGATTGTCCTTCGTCATCACGTTTTTGATGGGCTGATCGTGATTCGTTTCGAACCGCAAGTCACGGTTCGTCAGAATGCCGACGAGCTTACCCTTCTGCGTGATCGGCACGCCCGAAATACGGTACTTGTTCATGAGCGCGATCGCATCGGCAACGAGCTGGTCGGGCTCTAAAT
>JAIEBL010000121.1 GCA_029069015.1 Clostridiales bacterium | reverse complement strand
TCCCGTTGTGTGGCGCGGACCCGCGATTGCAGGCGCGGTCTAGCAGTTCTGGACGGTCGTCGTTTGGAGCGACCTCGATTTCATGTTTATCGATATGCCTCCCGGAACGGGCGACGTGCCGCTGACCGTTTTCCAGAGCATACCCGTAGACGGCATTATCATCGTGACTTCGCCGCAAGAGCTCGTTACGATGATCGTTAAAAAAGCCGTGAACATGGCAAAGATGATGAACGTGCCGATTTTAGGCATGGTGGAAAATATGAGCTACGTGCAGTGCCCGCATTGCGGCGATAAAATCGAACTGTTCGGCGAAAGTAAGTTTGCCGAAACGGCGGCGGCGTACGGCGTCGAACCGCTGCTTCGGTTACCCCTTGCGCCCGACCTTGCGCGGCTTGCGGATGAGGGCAATATCGAAGCGTGCGAGCTTGACCTTGCGCCCATCGAAAAATTGCTCGGTAAACTGATTCCCAAAAAGAAGAAGTAAACGTGCCCTTCCGCAAAAGCAAGAGAGCGAGGCGGCGGGCAAAAACAAAATCCCTGATACAGCATGCGAGACGAGGAAAAACGGATGAAATGCCTATTTGTGTATAACCCGATAAGCGGGAAGGGCAAAGTCGGCAAAAAGCAAAAATATATAGAAAAAAAGCTCAGAGAGAGATTCGGCGAGGTAGATTGTTACGCTACGCAAAAAGCGGGCGAACTGACCGAAAAGGCGCGGGAAGCGTGCGGGAAGTACGACGTCCTCATATTTGCGGGGGGCGACGGGTCTTTCAATGAAGTGGTGCGCGGCTTGGGTGAGCACGAAAACCGCCCGATTTTGGGCTACATTCCGTCGGGCACGGTAAACGACATTGCGCGTAGTACGCGCATTCCGCGCTCCATCGGCGGCGCATTGAAAACGATTTGTACGGGCAGCGTATACCCGTTGGACGTTATGAAAATCAACGATACGTACGTCATGTACGTGTGTTGCAGCGGCGGGCTCACGGATTGCTCGTATAAAGCCGAGCAAAAGGAGAAGCAGATCGTCGGCAAGCTCGCGTACGTAAACGAGGTCATCAGACACAGCTTGGTGTTTGACGAATATCCTGTATCGTTTAAGGGCATCGACGGTAAGCCGATCGCGCACAAGCACGAAAACAAAGACGCGCAAGCGGTTATGGTCATGATCATGAACAGCCGCAGCGTGGCGAGCATGTGGATCAATCCCGACGCAAAGATGGACGACGGCGAGGCGGAAGTGCTGATCGTGCGTGATTCACCGAAATCAAACGAAACGTCGCGGCACCGTCACGTGCGCTATTTTCTTTCGGCGTTGCACATGTTTACGCGCGGCTTTCGGCGCATGAGTAAGGACCCGCGCATGTACGCGTATAAGGGCAAAGAGTTCACCGTAGAAGTCCCAGAAAACATCGTATGGAACTTCGACGGCGAGCAGGGAACAAGCGGCAACATCCACGTGCAGGTCTTGAACAAGCATATTAATATGATCTTGCCTTCTGTCGCAAAAGACAAAAAGTCGTGCCTTGCGGGCGGCGCGGAAACGCCGTCGGTTGCATGGGAAAGCTTTGCAGCATTGCAGGCGCAAGCCGACGCGGAACCGGACTCCAAGGGGAAAGGCGATACGGTGCAAAGCGAAACCGAACAGAGCGAGGTGTAACCGTGACCGTACAGGAAGCCAAAGAACGCGTACGCGAAGAGATCGAGCGGGCGCAGAATATCGTGTTTTTCGGCGGCGCGGGGGTGTCGACCGAAAGCGGAATACCCGACTTTCGCAGTGTAGACGGCTTGTATAACC
>JAIEBL010000120.1 GCA_029069015.1 Clostridiales bacterium | reverse complement strand
ACCTCTACGTGCACGTTTGCGCGCGATTCGATTGCTTTCACCGCTTCTTTGCCGTTCTCTGCCGCGCGTATCGCTTCGGTGGCGAACGCATAAATCGCTTGCGCGTTTCTCTGCCGCGCTTTTTCGCAAAAGAGGGCGACGGCGTTTGTCGTGCGATCGATGGCGTCTTGCTTTAAGCGTCCGCTCAGAAAAAGTCCGTCCGCCAAAACGGTGGTATTCAGTTCCTTTTGAACAAACGGTTCGCCGCCGTAAAGGGCGTAGCGAACCGAATTGCTTCCTATATCGATGACTGCGATATTCATATTATTCCCACTATACTTTTTGCTCTTGCCGCGTTAAAAGAATCAGTTGCCCGTAAAAGCGATTTCGTCTTTGCCTTGCATGTCGAGGTATTCCCGCGCCACCCATTCCACGTATTCGTCGGAGGAGTAGTAGGCGATGGACGCCTCGTTTTGCTCTACCTGTGCGGTAACGGCGGCAAGCTCGCGCTCGAGTCTCGTTCTGCGGGTGGATGCCGACGCAAGAGAAACGAGCGATATGATCAGCGCGACGATGAGCAGCACCGCGAATACGGCGCATGCGATCGTGATGAGGTTTTTTGCTGTTTGTTGGTTTTCCGCACGCATAAAGGAATCCGTCCTTGCTCTAAATTTCTTTAAAGATAGTATAGCACCGATTGCGGGAAAAAGGCAAGTCCTTTCGAGCGGTTCATTTAATTGACAAACAAAGCCACGGCGGGGTATAATGAGAAAAACGACACGTATGGAGAAAACAGTATGGTTATAGAACCCAAAGTTCGCGGATTTATATGTACGACGGCGCATCCCGAGGGGTGCAAGCAAAGCGTCCTTTCGCAGATTCGCGTTGCAAAAACGTATAAAAAGCCGAGCCACGATTTTTCGCGCGCGCTGGTAATCGGCGGCAGCACGGGCTACGGGCTTGCCTCTCGCATTGCGCTCGCGTTTTCGTGCGGCGCAAGTACGCTCAACGTTATGTTCGAACGGCCCGCTGCGGGCGTTCGCACCGCAACGGCAGGGTGGTACAATACCGCTGCGTTTGAAGCGGAAGCCGAAAAGGCGGGGCTGTATGCAAAATCGATCAACGGCGACGCCTTTTCCGCCGAGATCAAAAAACGTACCGCCGAGGTGATCCGTCGCGATTTGGGTAAAGTGGATTGCGTGGTGTATTCGTTGGCAGCGCCGCGTCGCACCCTTCCCGACGGCACGACGGTCAGCTCCGTTTTAAAGACGATCGGTGAGCCTTTTACCGAAAAGACCATCGACCTTCGCACCCGCGAAGTGGGTGAAATCACCGTACCGTGCTCTACGCAGGACGAGATCGACGCCACCGTGAAAGTCATGGGCGGCGAAGACTTTGCCGCATGGATCGAATTTCTGCACGCCGAAGGCTTGCTGGCGGAGAACGCCGAAGCCGTGGCGTATTCGTATATCGGACCCGTTCTCACGCACCCCATATACCTCAAAGGCACGATCGGTATGGCTAAGCGCGACCTTTACTATTCGGCGGAAGCGATTCGCAAAAAACTACCCGTCAACGCGCGTATCGCGGTCAATAAGGCGCTCGTCACGCAGTCGAGCGCGGCAATCCCCGTCGTTCCGCTCTACATATCCCTTCTCTATAAAACGATGAAAGAAAAGAAGGTACACGAGGGCTGTATCGAGCAGATGTGCCGCCTCTTCACGCAAAAGTACTTTACCTACGACGATGAGGGCTATATCCGTATGGACGACCTCGAAATGAAAGAAGACGTGCAGAAGGCTGTTGAAAAAGCTTGGAAGGCAGGCGGCACGGATACGCTGAACAAGTACGCCGACCTCGACGGTTTCTTCGACGACTTCTACAAGCTGTTCGGCTTTAAC
>JAIEBL010000012.1 GCA_029069015.1 Clostridiales bacterium | reverse complement strand
AGGTTGCAAAGCGCCGTATAAATGGGAAGCAGCATAAACGGGAAAAAGTCGTACACAAGCCCGATGATCGCCGCCCAGAACGAGTTTGCAATGCCGAGCATGGAAAGAATGGATTGGAGCGCAAACATACGCAGCATAAAGTTCATCCACATGGGCACGACAAACAACAGCGCCAGAATCGCAATCTTATTAAAGGGCGCAGACGCCAGGATATATGCCACGGGATACGCGATCAACAGGCAGATGCCCGTCGCCACGAGCGATATGCCCACCGTGCGCAAAATCGAAAGCCAGTTCGATGCGTTGGAAAACACCCAAACAAAGTGTCGCACCGTAAAGCCGCCGTCCGAATCGCGGAATGCGTACACAAGCACCAAAAGAAGCGGGAACACCACGAACAGCACGCACACGACGGCGTACGGCAACGCAAAGATCCCTTTGTCAATCTTCCGTTGTTTCATCGTCGCCCTCCAAAGCGTACTTCTCCACGCGGATATCTTCGGGCTTTATCACGATGCCCACGCGGTCGTTGATATCCCATTCGTCTACCGTATCGACGAACAAATCGTCATCGTCGTCGGTGTAGACCTGCACTTGATAATACGCGCCTTTATACAGACTCTGCGCCACGTTGCCGCCGATCACGCCGTCGCGCTCGTCGTCGGTCAGTTCGATTTTATCAAACGCCACCGAAAGCTTGACGCGGTCGCCTTTTTCAAAGCCCTGCGTGTTTTCAAACGGGAAACTGCCGCCGTGGAAGTCCACCGTGTTTTCGCCGTCCACCGTCGTAACGCAGGTGTTCTCGGTGCGCATCTTCTTCATGATATGAATGCCGTTCGGCTCGATCTTGAGTTCGACGTTGCTGCCTGTTTCAAAGCTTTCGGTGCTCTGCACGGTAAACTCGTAGTCGGGCACTTTGATCTCCATTTCGTAGTACGTGCCCTTAAAGACCACGCCGCTGACTGTGCCTTTGAGCTGCCCCTTGTTCTTCCCTTCGGGATAAATCTTGATATCCTCGGGGCGAATGACGAGGTCGACCTTTTCGCCCTTTTCGAATCCTCTGTCTTCGCAAGTAAAATCCGCGCCGCAAAAACGAACAAGGTAGTCTTTGAGCATGACGCCCGAAAGAATGTTGCTCTCGCCGATGAAGTTCGCGACGAACGCGTTGCTCGGCTCGTCGTAGATCTTTTTGGGCGTTCCCATCTGCTGGATCACACCGTCGGAAATGACGACCACCTTGTCGCTCATCGTGAGCGCTTCCTCCTGATCGTGCGTTACGTAGATAAAGGTTATGCCCAGCTCGCTGTGCATACGCATCAGCTCGAACTGCATCTCTTTCCGCATTTTAAGGTCCAACGCGCCGAGCGGCTCGTCGAGCAACAGAACTTTGGGTTCGAGCACGAGCGCGCGCGCGATCGCCACGCGTTGCTGCTGTCCGCCCGAAAGCGAAGTCGTGTCGCGGTAGCCGTACCCTTCGAGTCCTACGAGCTTTAAAACGCGGTTCACCTTTTCGTCGATTTCCGCCTTGGTGAACTTGCGCATGATTTCAATGGGCGCGCCGTTTTCATCCAAAACAACTTCGCCCTTTTTGCTGCGCTTTACGTCGGGAATGCGTTTGAGCTTTAAGCCGAATGCAATGTTCTTATAGACGTTCAGGTGCGGAAAGAGGGCATACTTCTGAAAGACCGTATTGATAGGGCGTTTGTGCGGCGGAAGCGCCGTAACGTCCTTTTGCTCCAAAAATATCTGTCCGCTGTCGGGCGTCGCGAATCCCGCAATCATGCGGAGAAGCGTGGTCTTGCCGCAACCGCTCGGACCTAAAAGCGTGACGAAATCGCCCCGCTTGATCGAGAGGTTCATATTGTCTACGACCGTTACGCCGTCGAACGCTTTCGTGACGCCGCGCACCTCGATGATCTTATCGAATTTGAGTGCGCCCGCCGCCGCGCTTTCCGTCTTTTCTTCTTTCACCGCTTTCACGGGCTTTACCGCCTTTTCCGCTTTTACAGGCTTTTCTGCCTTTACGGGCTTTTCTGCGTTTACGGGCTTTTCTGCGTTTACCGTCTTTTCTTCTTTTATCACTGCTTTCGTACTCC
>JAIEBL010000119.1 GCA_029069015.1 Clostridiales bacterium | reverse complement strand
GTTCAAATATTTTATCATACTTTATATTAAAAATCAAGTGTTCGACTTGTGCGGAAACGGTAGCTTTGAAAGCCTTTTTTTGCTCTTTTCGAGAGAATTTTACATAAAAATAAGGCTTACCCCTTTATGGGATAAGCTTTTACTTTCTCGGGTTTTGATATTCGCCTATGCAAACGTTTTCCCCCGAAGGGCGATACGTTATTTCGGCTTTTTATTCTTACCCTTGCGAAACAACCGTAAACGTATGCGTGGTTGTATCGATCGTAAGAACAGCTTCAAAGACTACGTATCCGTAAGAGGTCATGGTAAACGTAACGGTGTTGCCTTCTACGGTGTATTCGCCGTCGAGCGTGCGCATATAACCATAATCATCGTCGTAAAACCTATACGTAGCCGAACCGAATCCGTCGGCGGTAAACGTATACGTATTTTCGCCCACAACGCAAGTATACTCTCCCGCAATGCCGTCGGCTAACCTGTAAACGTTGTAGCCCTCTTTTTCATCTGCTTTGAACGTAAACGCTTGCACCGAACCGCTCGACGGTGTAAAGGTAAATACCGAATCGCTGCTTCCTTCTGCGGCATACGTTCCGCTTGCCGTCACTTCGTATACTTTTGTCTCATTGTTGTACTCGCTGATTTCGGCGTTTCCTTTGCCGTCCAGGAATACGCGCTTATAACCGCTTACGGTTTCGCCGTCATAGAAATAGTAATACCCGGCAGGATCGTACGCGCGTTCGTACGTATGATTCGATTTATCGAGCAAGAACGTAAAAGTTGTATAAGAATCATATTTGAACGTAACAACAGTGCCCTGCGACCCCGCAACGGTACAAGTGTACGTATCCGTTTCGCCGTAGCGGTCGGTGTACGTTACGTTGCCGTAACCGTCCAACACTATTTTTTGATCTTCATCATCGTCAAAGGTGTATTCTCCGCTCCAATTTTCGTTGTAACGAATATACACCGTGATACCGTAAGATTGTAAGTACCCGAGTTTAAAGCGGAACGTAACGCCCTGAGCGGTAAATTCGTATTCGTCTTCGGAATCGGGCAAAAGCGCGTAGGTGCCTTCCGTTACCGTTCCGTTCTGCATAAACTTAGCAGTCGTAAGTCCGTCAAGGTAAAGCTGCGCCGCATCCGACACGGTTTGGGTTTCGAGGTCGTACGTGTAATGCAAACCTGCCGACGCGTCCGCAACCGCGAAAGTGTTGTTATTCGCAAGACGGAACACCGCGCGATTATTATCCGAATCGATAATCGTAACGATAGAATCCGTTACGGTAAACGGACCCGTTATGCTTTCGGTGCCCGTATACGTAGCTTTGAATCCGTAACCGTCAAGTACGAGCGTTGACGATCCGTTTGTGTACGTCCCGTCCCACGCGGCGTTATAAACCAAGTATACGGGAATGTAAATATCGTTGCCGCTTTGATCGTAACCCATATATACTTCCAGCATTTTTACGCGCATCGTCTGGTCGGCAAAAGTAACCGTCCATTCGTCGGTGCCGTTCGCCAAAGCAACGTATTGCCCGGTTTTTACTTGGTCGTATTGTTCGGTAGCCTCGTTGTAACGCATCAAAATGGCTTCACCGCGGCCGTTAAAATACAATGCCGTGTCTTCGTCAAGCCCATCTAAGGCATTGTACAAAAAGTACCTTCCGATTTCGATGCCCACTTTTTGGAAAGCAGTGCCGTCGATCTGGAATACTGCCATGTCGTCGTCGGCGCCAAGCACCAACACCAAATCGTTTACTATACTGCACGTGCCGGAAATCACCGACTGCCCCGATACCGTATATTCGGCATTGCCGTATCCGTCAAGCACGAGCGTAGCCGATCCGTCCGCAGTAACGTAGCTGCCGTAAAGCGCCGCATTGTAGATTATGTATCCCGCTTCATCATAGCCGCCGTAATTGTACACGGTAAGCTTAAAGCGCATACCCTTTACGTATTCTTCGGGCAGTTCTTCGCCGTCTTCGAGCGTATAGTCACCGAGCGAAAATTCGTTGTTTCCGAGCGCATTATAGCTACCTGTCGCAACGGTTGAAAAGCGACCGAAACGCGACGCCTTACTTTGTATAATCAATCCGCCTTTCCCGTCAAGCACAAATTTTTGCCAGCCCTTGTCGGCGGATACGGGATCCCAAACGTTATATGCGCCGATTTCGTTGCCCACGGCGGTAAAAGCCGTGCCGTCAATCTTCATGGTAACGCTGTCGGTGCGGTCTTCGTTTGTAAAAATCAAAAGAAGGACATCTTCAAATTCTTCAACGTCTTTCAAGTCGGTGCGCTCGGTATACGTGCCGCTTTGACCTTTATAGGTGGCAAAGCCGTACGCATCGAGTACGAGTTTGTCGTTACCCGACGTGTAAGTGCCGGCAAAGGTATCGTCATACAGCATATATGCGCCGTATACTGCGTCGTCACGCTCTACCATATAACCCGTTTTAAAACGGAATTCGTTACCGATGGGAAGATACGTAGATCCCGACACCGTAAATTCGAATTCGTCGGCAGTACCCTCCACAGGGGCGTATGTACCCGTTGCCCAAGCCGCTCCGCCGATTTCAAGCGAAACGGTGGCGGTCGTTTGGTCTTTCAGCGTAAGTACGAGCGACACATTTATCGAGCCGTCCGAAGGCAAATACAAAACGTATTCGTTGACTGCGGTCGCCCACTCTTTTACTTTAAAGGTTTTATTTGTTTCGTTCCACCACAAGTGTCCGCGTGTAGCGGCGTCCGTCACCGTAAAGTCGTATTCGGCGGTACCCTGCACGTACGGAACGGTCACCTCGTAGTCGCCGAAAGTAAAATTGATGCTTCCGTCTTCTAAGTATGCGTAGCCGTCCGCACCCACATAACCTACGTTGAATACGGCGGTAAGCGTGCGTGAAGTCGTAAGGGCAAACGTATCGTCAACAACATATGTAGTTTCGCCGTCGGTCCAGCCGATCAACTTGCATCCGCGTACCGAAAACGTAGTGTCCGGCACAGTGACGTCCGCCCCGACGTCAACGGTAATCGCGTTGGGAAGTTTGCCCGAAACGTCGCTTTCGGTACGGCCGTCGGGCAAGGTGTACGTAAAGGTAAGCGTGGCTTTGGAATTAGCCGGCGTACTATCCTCCGGATCTTTGCAGGCAACCGCAAACATGCTTACGCTTAGCACCAGCATAAGCAACGTAACGATAAGGGTAATTCTCTTGCTTTTTTGCATAATGAACCTCTTGTAACAAAAAAGCATCACAGAAAAGGTTGTGACGCCTTTGTCGGTTATTTCTAAATATAATAAAGTTTTTATAAGATTTTGTCAAGCATTTCTCATAAAATCGATTTGACAATTCAATATTACTCGTTTGGCGGTCTATACGCAACCTAATTTGAATATAAAAGTCAACGCCCATGTAACTCTTCAAGTTTACCGTCACACAGCTGTCTTTATTCTTTTCGGGAACTTTCGAACATAACAAACAAAGGCTTACTCCTTTATGGAATAAGCCTTCATCTTGCTTTGTGTTATTTTATCCCGCTATTATTTGCGAGGTTTTTTGATGTTTGCTTGTACAACCGTGTTACCACGAGAGGCGATAAACTTATGTATTTAATTGTTGAATTACCTTACGCATTTTCAGAATACGATCTTCATTATCAAGCATATTCTCATTTTGTTTAATAAATATTTCTGTTTTTCCTCCGTTTCCGTAAATTAAATATTTATCCTGATGGCATGTAACAAAAATATTCCCATCAAGGAGCAAAATTTCCCCATAATGTTCAGCAGATAATCTACCAATGTTTAATGCTTTCAGGAAAGGTTGGTAAGCATTTTCTGATTTAAATTTGGGTGCCCATATAACGGTTAATTCATATGGTTTATTTACATTTTGCCACTCATATTTTCCATTCCTTCCAGGGCGAAACACATCATATTTAATATAATAGTACCGCCAATCATATGTATTATTTTTTTCACATTCCGCCAGATAGTTATCAATCTTTTCTTGCAATAAATCATCCGTAAACTCACGCGTTTCAGAAAGTAATTTACCCAAAGTTTGCTTGGTCTCATCATAACGCGTTGCTTGGCTCCTGTAAAAAAGGGTCTTCCATACACTATTGTTGTAGTTGGACGTGCCAAGCTGATAATATTTACCTGCTTTTCTCGAATAATTTCCGCAAGTAAGAAGTCCACAGTCTATTAAATCACGTCTACATTTAAACAGCTTTAAAAACCTTCCGAAATATTCGGGATTTTCTAAACCTACGATACCTATTTGTCCGTCCAAAATATCATTGTCCTCAAGTTCAAATAAAGACTCTGCCAAATCTGGATGCTTATCCGTCCATTCAAGCTTTTCGCGTTCTTCACGCACCTGATTGTTGTTGAAATTGATGCCAATTTCCTTTTTTTCATTGTCCAGCAAGATCCCATGAATTATAATCGAATCCACTTGCTCAATAATAGCAGGAATTCGGTTGCCGCCCTGTCTGTCATCACTATCACTCATCTCATTGCCTGAGTTTTTAATTAGATTATTTACAATACGAAGCCGGCGAATAAACTGTGTTTCATTGATTTTGTCTTTATTCTGCAGATATACCGCAACAGCATACAGTAACACGGTCCTTGCGATTGTAGAATATGGATTCTGCCCATAATAATTTAAACAAAACTCAAATATGTCACATATCCCATTTTTGACTTTTCCTTGCTCATAATGACTGCTGAATATTTTCTTCCCGAATTCCTTCGGTGTGCAACCCAACGAATCCTTTAACCAACAGTTAAAAAACATTTCCATGGTATTAACATTTTCCATCGCCCGTGCGTTTGAGCGATTGAAATACATACCAATTAGCCCGAAAGCATCACATTCATACCCGTGCGGCGACTTTTTGTTACGATAACAAATAATATCACATATAAAATGAAAATAGCGTAAAAATCTATCATCTACAAGGTGATCATCTTTGCTGTATTGCCAAAGCAGATCCGTCCATACACCGTCAATTTTACTCATAATCGCTGTTACCCTGTCTTCCGATAAATATTCCGACAGGTTACGCTCAAAGTCAGCTTTAAAATGTTCAAAATGAGTTAAAGGTTTGCCTCGCGAATTCATTTTAATATATAAATCATCCGTTAACCCCATTTGCTCAATAGGCAAAAAATAAAAAGAAATGGCGCCGTTTTTCAACTTTTCCCATATGTTTGGTAACAATGAAAACTTTTCTTGAATAGCATCAAGCATGGTTAACATCGCGTCAATTGTCGGATCATTCTTCCAATCATAAGGGAACCAATCCTGGTCGAAAATTTCATTGGACAACTTTCCGATGAAAAGCGGTGTGAAATCCACCAAATTATCGCAAAAATCTCTTGCACTATACCGCGTTTCATAACTGAAATTTTTCAAAAAGGCATATTCCGAGTTTTCAACCCCAGCTTTTTTTGCGGCATACCAATGCAAAAGAAAAAGCGTCGTCAGCCGTTGCTGCCCGTCAAGCAAGGTCAGCACGCCATCTGAATTCAAATCGCCGTAAACAAAATCCAAAATAATTGGATTGTTTGTTAACGCATTGTATAGTGCCTCAAGAAAAGGTCTGCGAACTTTATGCTCAATTTCTTCATCCGTTCTACCTTGCGCATAATCTCGCTGAATCATAGGAATGATAATCTTTGTTATCTTATTTTCTTTCTCTATTTCGCCTTCAGTTTCAGAAACAGGAAAGCTAGATTGAAATATTTCAATGAACGTAACTTTTTTTGCTTCCATATTATTCTACTTCCTCTACTGCCGCTGTCGAAATTTCTTCCTCAAGATATTTATCCTTAAGCAGTCTATTGATTTCCTTTATATATGCCACGTAATCATTGTGTCCCCAATAGTATAGGTTTGTCCCTTCTGACATCGAATAATATTTCAAAAACACATTTTTGGTGCAAGGCGGGATAAACTGTCCTTTCATGTCTAGTTCAATTATATGTTTACGCTTGACGGCAAACACTGAATTATTTATTGCCGCATTGTTTTTTGTATTCAAAATTGCCAAATTACCAATGTGATGTATTCCCTCTCCGCCATCTGCAGACAATACCCGCTCAATTTGTTCTTGCAAATTTTTGAAGTTAGTCGACCCAATAGTTGCCCTTTGCAATATTTCCGTTAACTCGTTAAGAATATCCCCATGCCGTTCTTCTTCGCTAAGCCCTTTATCTAAAATTTCAATAGCCGCTTTGTGTTCTTCCAACCAACGACGCCACTGCTTTTCATCTTTCAAGCTCTCCGAATGTTGCGCATGAATATGTTCTAAACTCCAAACGACACCTTCATCGGGCGATTTATATACATCAAATGGAAATTTTTGCTTATCTTTAATTTCAAGAACGCTTTCCACATTAAAAAGGAGTAGTATTCTTTGTAACATACGTTTATCTGTAGAGTTTGTATAGTCAAGCTCGTGATAGTGTTTCTTTTCGTCATGACTTGTACCTTTTTTATTTAAACTTACACTCTCGCGAATAAGTTTATCCAAAAGCTTATTAAATTTTGACTTTTCTATTCCTTTTGATTTTCGAAAGATTTCGGAAAGGCAATATTTACTGTCACCTGTGGCGATTAGATAACCAATCTTATGATACAATTCCCTATCATTATACCATCCTTTCAGAATCAAGAATCTATGTAAGATATCTTCCCATATTTTCGTTATATCTTCGTTCTTGCTTCTTTGGGAAAATTTGAAAAATGTAAAATATTCTTCTTTTTCCGAATTAGATTTTTCGGCAATTAAATCAAGAATAAGATCAATACGTGTTTGATAGTGTTTTCCATTATTGTTGGTAAGAAAATACCATAATGAATCATTTTTCAATTCCCGTTCAATCAAATCCCATTGTATGGAAATTTCATTTTTCCGCTCATCCGTAATCTTAGGATTGTAGCTTTTACTAAGCATCATCGCCTTCACAAGTTCGGCATTCGTCAACCGAATCTTTCCGATATTGAGGCGGGTAAACAACGCACGCTCGTCTTCGGTAGAATCGGTTTCATACCAAATGATACTTACGTTTTGAACAAAATAAGTACGTATATTGTTGATTGCCGCGAACTTTTCCTCATCCGACGGACACTGACTGAACCATTTATCAATCAAATCATAAGCATTCGCCATATAATAAAAATCAATATTTTCGTCCCTGCGATTAAAATCAAGATTTAACAGATATTCCGCAGACGCTTCACGAATCTTGTAATTGAGAGTAAAATTTGGAAGAGATGCACCCCTTCCGCCAAAAACATCATAAAAATATTTATAAATCAGATAAATTGTTGTCAACCGCTGCTGTCCGTCTATAACGATAAACCCGTCATCGCTTTGCTTCACTACAATCGGCTGCAAACAATAAGGTTTGCTACCATTCTCGTATATATCATCCAGCAACCTTGTTACTTCTATATCCCAACGATAGCCGCGTTGATAAGACGGTATAACAAACTTCCCCGTTATTTTAGCAACTTTTCGCGTTTCTAAAACGACCTCGCTCATAATATTCTCCTCTTTAATGATTAAAAGTTATTCAAAATCTATATATTCTTCTGCCTTGACGTAAACGTCGACTCGCGCTTCAATATCTATACGGTTGACAATCCAACCACGTACCATAATTTAATTAAATGTTAGTAAATTCTATCACAAATAAATATGAAAGTCAATGACTTACCACACTCACAAATCTATCGCTACCCTGACATCCCACGGGTGGAATGCAATACTTAAAGGGGCGATAAGTAACTTTCAGCTTGCATGGGAACAACCACTTCTATCGCCGGTCTCGCATCCCTATGTAAACGAGAAAAAATTGTTCAACTTGTGTGGAAACGGTAGCTTTGAAAGTTGTTTTTTACTCTTTTTAGAAGAATTTGAGCATAAAAATAAGGCTTACTCCTTTATGGAATAAGCCTCAAATTACTATATCTTGTGATTAGCGTTTAATTAAAACACCAAATATCAGATACTATTACTTTCTCGGGTTCTTAATATTTGCTTGCGCAGCGGCAAGACGTGCGATGGGTACGCGGTAAGGCGAGCAGGAAACGTACGTGAGGCCGATGCTGTGGCAGAACTCTACGCTCGAAGGGTCGCCGCCGTGTTCGCCGCAGATACCGCAGTGAAGCTGAGGACGGGTCTTTCTTCCCTTTTCTACCGCCATTTCCATAAGGGCGCCTACGCCGGTTTGGTCGAGACGTGCAAACGGATCGCTTTCGTAAATCTTGTTTGCATAGTAGGCGTTAAGGAACTTGCCTGCGTCGTCACGCGAGAAGCCGAACGTCATTTGCGTAAGGTCGTTCGTGCCGAAGCAGAAGAACTCGGCTTCCTGCGCGATCTGGTCGGCGGTGATCGCCGCACGCGGGATCTCGATCATCGTGCCTACCTCGTATTTGAGGTTGGCTTTCGCCGCTTTGATAACTTCGTCGGCGGTCTTCACGACGATGTCTTTTACGAACTTCATTTCCTTGACTTCGCCCGTGAGCGGGATCATGATTTCGGGAACGACTTTCCAATCGGCGTGTTTCTTCTGCACCTTGATCGCCGCCTTGATGACCGCTTTGGTCTGCATAACGGCGATTTCGGGATACGTAACCGTCAGACGGCAACCACGGTGACCCATCATGGGGTTGAACTCGTGCAAGCTGTCGATGATTTCTTTGATGCGTTTTACGCTCTTATTCTGCGCTTTCGCAAGAGCTTCGATGTCCGCTTCCTCAGTGGGAACGAATTCGTGGAGAGGCGGATCGAGGAAACGAATCGTAACGGGATAACCGCCGAGCGCTTCGAACAAGCCTTCGAAGTCAGCCTGTTGCATGGGCTCGATCTTGGCAAGCGCCGCTTCGCGTTCTTCGAGCGTATCCGAGCAGATCATTTCGCGGAACGCACCGATTCTCTCGGGCGCGAAGAACATATGCTCGGTACGGCAGAGACCGATACCTTGTGCGCCGAAGGCAGCCGCCTGTTTTGCGTCTGCGGGCGTGTCGGCGTTGGTGCGAACGCCCAATGCCTTGTATTTGTCGGCAAGCGACATGATCCGTCCGAAGTAGCCTGAGTTAGGATCGGCGGGAACGGTCTTGATAATGCAATCGTAGATGTTACCTGTGGAGCCGTCAAGGCTGAGTGCGTCGCCTTCGTGGAAGGTCTTGCCCGCAAGCTCGAAGTATTTTTCTTCTTCGTGCATTTTGATGTCGCCGCAGCCCGAAACACAGCAGGTACCCATGCCGCGCGCAACGACCGCCGCGTGCGAGGTTTGGCCGCCGCGAACCGTCAAGATGCCTTGCGCATACTTCATACCCTCGATATCTTCGGGGCTGGTTTCAAGACGAACGAGGATAACTTTCTTGCCTTTCTTGCCCTCGGTAACCGCGTCTTCTGCCGTGAACACGATCGTACCCGCAGCCGCGCCGGGGGAAGCCGCAATACCCTTGCCTACCACGTTGTTCTTGTCGGCGTCTTTGAGCGCCTTAACGTCGAACGTCGGGTGAAGCAACATGTCGAGCGACTTGGCGTCGATCTGCATAAGCGCTTCCTGCTCGGTGATCATGCCTTCGTCGATAAGGTCGCAAGCGATCTTGATGGCGGCGGCGGCAGTGCGCTTGCCGTTACGCGTCTGCAACATATAGAGCTTCTCGTTTTCTACGGTAAACTCCATATCCTGCATGTCGCGGTAATGGTCTTCCAGAATTTCGCAAACTTTGAGGAACTGTTTGTATACGTCGGGGAACACTTCCGCCATCTTTGCGATCGGCATGGGGGTACGAACGCCCGCAACCACGTCTTCGCCTTGCGCGTTGGTAAGGAATTCACCCATAAGGCCTTTTTCGCCCGTCGCGGGGTTACGCGTGAACGCAACGCCCGTGCCGCAGTTGTCGCCCATGTTGCCGAACGCCATCATCTGTACGTTAACGGCCGTGCCCCAGCTGTACGGAATATCGTGGTCCATACGGTAGATATTCGCGCGGGGGTTGTCCCACGAACGGAATACGGCTTTGATGGCTTCGAAGAGCTGTTCTTTCGGATCGTCGGGGAAATTCTTGCCGATCTTCGACTTATATTCTTTCTTGAACTGAGAAGCGAGTTCTTTAAGGTCGTCGGCGGTAAGCTCTACGTCTTGCGTCACGCCCTTCTTCTCTTTCATTTTGTCGATGAGTTGCTCGAAGTATTTCTTGCCGACTTCCATAACGACGTCGGAGAACATCTGAATGAACCGACGGTAGCAGTCCCAAGCCCAACGGGGGTTACCCGATTTCTTGGCGATGGTGTTGACCACTTCTTCGTTAAGACCGAGGTTTAAGATGGTGTCCATCATGCCGGGCATGGAAGCGCGTGCGCCGCTACGTACCGATACGAGAAGCGGATTCTCTTTGTCGCCGAACTTCTTGCCGCAGATGGTTTCCATCTTGTCGATGTATTCCATGATTTCGGCTTGAATGTCCGCGTTGATCTTGCGACCGTCTTCGTAGTACTGCGTGCAGGCTTCGGTGGAAATCGTGAAGCCTTGCGGTACGGGCAGACCGATGTTCGTCATCTCGGCGAGGTTGGCGCCTTTGCCGCCCAAAAGCTCACGCATCTTGGCGTTACCTTCGGTAAAAAGGTAGCAATACTTTTTCTTGTTCCCCATTTGTTTATCTCCTTTTTTTGAGTTAAGATTTTACCAACAGTTATTATAGCACACTCCCCGCGCGCGTGGCAACCGTTTTACGCCAATTCATGGCAAAAACAATACACATATTCCGCTATCAACCGTATATTACGCATTGTCGTTTTGCAGGGCGAGCGCCGACGGCAGACTTTGCAACCGACCGAACACGCTCGTAAAGCGCGATACGACGCTTTTAAACAAAAGCTTGCGCTCGGCTATGGTAAGATCCACCGTAGACACCTTGCCTGCGGGTGCTTCTTCCACCGCGCGGCAAAGCGTGCCGACGGCCCCGAGCAACGGCGCGTACCCGTTGCTGACAAACGCGGTCAAAAGCAGACGCGCGCAGACCATGTCGTATTTGACGTTTTCACCCGCGGCAAACTCGCCGAGTGCGGAAAGAAGCGCCGCGTACATTTCGCGGTTTTCGGTCGGTGCGGAAAGACGCACGGCTTCGCAGCAGACGCAGCCGTACGCAAACGCTTCTATGTCTTGTGAGAGAGAAAGAAAAGACAGCGCGGAAGGCGTCGCGCCGCTTACTATGTAGTAGCCCGCCTTAGACGGGCTGAGCGAATACGTACAGACGGAAAAAAGCTGAGACGCATATTTCAGTTTGCTCGTGTTTTTGAGCGCGCCTCTGCACACTGCCGTTACCGTTTCGCCGTTATCGCAAAAAAGCGTCAGCATTTTGTCGTTTTCGCGGTATCGCTTCGCGTCGATACAAATGGCATCCGCGTCTTTGGTTGCTAACATGTCGCGTCCTCACTTTTTGCCACAGTACCCTTCTCGCTCGTCCTCGCGCTTAATCGAAAATACTGCGCTCTTTATCCTTTCTCAGTTCGCTGTACAGCATATACATGCCCGGTTCGCCCGTTTCGGAAAACAAAAGCCACGCGATATCCGCCGGCGTAAGCGATCCGTTGAATCCGTAGGGTTCCATACGCTTTCCACCTCCTATATGGGTTGCCTACCCATACATAGTATGGTTCAATCGAGCAAATAGAAACCTACCAAATTCTGCCATTACAAATTTTTCTTGGGATTATAGCCGATATCCGAAAGCACGTTCTTTTTGTTGCGCCAATCGGTGCGCACTTTTACGAACAGCTTTAAATACACCTTGCATCTTAAAAGCTTTTCTATATCCACGCGGGCACGCTCGCCGATCGTTTTGAGCTTGCTCCCCTTCTCGCCGATGATGATCGACTTGTGGCTCTCTTTCTCGCAGATGATGTCCACGTCGATATTGGCAAGCCCGCCGTCGTACACCATGGTTTGGATATACACGCCGAT
>JAIEBL010000118.1 GCA_029069015.1 Clostridiales bacterium | reverse complement strand
ACGTAGAAATATGCATGCTGGTGCGGTCGCCTTTATGCAAGACTTCCAAATTCAGTTGTTGGCAAAACTCGTCTATCGTAACGTCTACTTCGTTTTCTTCGACTTCACGATATGCGATTTTCGTCATCTTCTTGATCTTTGCCATACATTGTTCTCCTTACAGCTCGGAAGCTGTGATTTTCTCCAAAACCTTTGCCACGCCGTCGTCGTCACAATCGTCCGTTATGAGACCTGCGGCTTGCTTTGCCTCCGTTACGGCGTTTGCAACCGCAACGCCCAAGTCCGCCGCAAGCAACATTTCCACGTCGTTCTGCTCGTCGCCAAACGCAACGCACTCGTGCGGCGAAATGCCTAAGTACGCGCAAGCGTGCTTGAGTCCGTTCCCCTTGCCCGCGTCCGTGCTTACCGCTTCGAGCAACATCGGGTGCGACGCAAATACCTTGATCTCTGCGATTCCCGAAAACGCCGCGAGTAGCTCTTCGCGACGCTCGGGCGGTATCACGGCGAGCGTTTTTAAAATGGGCATATTACACGTACTTGCAAACTGCGATACGTTATCCGTCAGAACGGGCGTTAAACGGTTCATTCTGAAATACTCTTCATTGCGCTCGTTTACGTACGGCGCATAGATTTCGTCTTCGGTATAGAATTGGCAAGGTAGATCCAACGCTTCCGCCTTACGTAAAAACGCAACCGCGCCTTCCCTATCCATGGGCACGACTTTAAGCGTCTCACCCGACGACCGTTTAAACAAAGCCCCCTGACAGCTCATCACCACGCAGTCGCCCAGCCCCAATTCGTTGAGCCGCTGCGCAATGCTCGAAAACGCCCGTCCCGTAGAAACACAGAACGTGCCGCCCGCCGCCGTGTAGCCGGCGATCGCGCGCACCGTCCTCGGGGAGATCGTATCGTCGCGCCGCAAGAGGGTGCCGTCAAAATCGGATAAAGCCAGCTTATATCGCATACCTTGAGTATACGCCAAGCAAGGCAATATGTCAAACAAAAATCGCTCCGCCGCATTTACCGCAGGAAAGGAACGATTGATTCTATAAGGTATGCGTGCCCCATCCCAAGCGAAATAAGCCGTTGATTCTTTAAGATACGGCAATGCCGCCTCCCTCGTCATTCCGCTCAGCCGAGCGCGGAGCGCGAACGCCACGGAGCGAAGCGGAGTATAACACGCCGCAGGCGCGCCGAGAAATCCAGCGAGCGTAAGCGAAGCGCAAATCAAAAGTTAATTACGCTCGTTTCACTCGCTAGATCCCTCGACTTCGCTCAGGATGACGAATAGGGTCTCAGGCGGTCAAGCCTTATTGAATCAACCCCTACCATTTTATACTACTTCAATAGTTTCATCAGCTTCTTCCGTACGAATGCGGCGTCGTGCGACTCGGCGGTCGTAAAGGCTATAATGGGCATATCGGCGGCAGCGCAGAGCGAAAATACTTTTTCGTCCCGCGCGACGCGCTCGGGGCGGTTATGCGAAGCGTCGTTGAGCTCCACGAACAAGAGCGGCGCAAAGCTTACAGGCTCGACGATAAGATAGTCCACGACGCGGAACAGCTCGTTGCGAAATCCCCCGCTCTCTTTTTCGAGCACGGACACGAGCGGCGCTTGCACGCAGACCTCGTAGCGGTCACCCAAAATGGACCGAAGCAGTTGCAGAAACTCCCATTCGGCGCGCGTAATATAGGTGCGCTTTTTGTGATAGCGCGGCGCATCGGACGGCACGTCCTGCGCCTTTTTCGTTATGCACCCGTACAACGCGATCAGCAAAACCGCCACGGCGGCAAACACCATGATCAGCCAAAGCGCCTTCCCCGTCTTTCCGTAGAGCGCCGCCCCCGCGATAATACCACCTGCGGCAAGCGCCGCAATGCCTATGCAAAGCTTCTTTTTCATGCGTCTACTATTCCTCTTTTCTCCGCCGTAATCGCGCCTACAAAAACGCGACGCCCGTTACGCATCCGACGCCGCAAATGTCTTTTACTTTTTCTTTTTTCCGCTGCTTCCCTGCGACGCCTGCCGCACAGCTTTGTCGATTGCGCTTGCCGTGATTTCCTTTTCCTGCGCCTCTTCGGGGTGATACAGCGTATCGATGCGCACCGTTTTGACGTAGCGGTCGTCCGCGTATCCCGCACTGCCGTCGGCTGTTTTGGTCGTGCGCTTGCTTTTGTCGGACTTTTTGCTCGCCGCTTCTTCCTGCGGTTTTTCTTCCGATGAAAAAAGATCGAAGCAAGGAATGTGCGTACCCGCTATGCGGTTGATCAACGGAAACACGAGCATGAACAGAAAGAGTGCAAGAAAGGCGAGCGCGCCCACTGTGACGACAGCCACAAGCACCACCCACTCCCCTATACGCATGTTCGCTTTGGCGGCAACGGGAACAAGCGCTCCGCTACCGTTTGTCACATATATGCAAGGTGAGGCTTGTGCCGTAGCAAACCCGCTGAAACGCACCGTACTTGCAAAAAGAAAAACACTCACGGTCACCGATAGAAAACACAGCAGCAAAAGAATGATTGCCGCTGTGTGTACGTGCTTTCGCATGGAACTGTTTTTCCTCATGCCTGCTTTCTTTTGGGGATGATCACCACGCGGCGCGTCGGCTCGTGTCCTTCGCTGCGGGTGAATACGTTTTCGTTTTCCGAAAGCGCGGCGTGAATAATGCGGCGGTCTGCGCTGTTCATCGCGTCGAGCGTCACCTTGCGGTGCGTGCGCGTCGCTTTGTCCGCCATACGCTTTGCCAGGTTTTCGAGCGTTTCTTTGCGACGGTCGCGGTAGCCTAAGCCGTCTACCGATACGTGCACGAAACTGCCGTGCGTGTTGTTGATACGCGTGCTGACGAGCTGTTGGAGTGCGTCGAGCACTTCGCCTCTGTGCCCGATGACGCGGGCATCCTCGGTGTCTACGTTGATACGCAAGCCGTCTTCGATCTTGATTTCTACCTTAGCTTCGATATTCATGCGCTTAAGAAGCTCTTCCAAGAACGTCTTTGCCGTTTCGATTTGCTCCTCGTTAGGCTCTGCCGACGGACGCGACTGATGCTGCTTTGCCGGACGCGGTTCGCGTTCTGCTTTCGACGCATGCCCGCGCTGCTCTTTGCGTGCGGGCGCTACCTTTTCGCCGCCCTCTTCCTTTTCGGCTTTCTCTTCTTTTTCGGCGTGTTCGTGCTTACCGAACGAAGGCGCAAGGCTGGGTTCGCGCTTCTGCGGCGCGCCCTGCCAATGCGGCTCGTCGTCGTTGCTCTTCTTTGCTTTTGCCGCCGCTTGTTCTGCCTTTTCCGCTTCCGCCTTTTTTGCCGCTTCTTCTTTGGCAACATCCTCTTCGGTCTTACCGTCGTCATAGCTAATGGCGACTTTGGCTTTTTTGAAAAGTCCGCCGTTGGAGATGATTTTGATTTCCGCGTCGTCGATATCGATGCCGAGCTCTTTGAGACCTGCCTCTACCGCTTCCTGCACCTTTTTGCCGCTGAATTCCGCTACTTTCTGCATAATTCTTTGCCGTCCTCCTGTATCCGGTTCCCCGAAAATATTACAAATCTTTCGGATCGGGGCGTCCGTATTTTTGTACGCCCGTGGTTTTTGCTTTTTCGGTGTGCTTGCTCTTACCGTTGATGGCAAGCGAGGTGAATACGTTGATGAGTACCGTCATTGCCGAGTTGACCACGATATACAGCGTAAACATCGACGTATAGTTGAGTGCGAACGCACCCATCATGATGGGCATAATGAACATCATCATCTTCATGCTGCACCCGCTGTTGCCCGTCGGGTCGTTGAGCTGCCCCGATTTCTTCTGCAAACGCGTGGTGATGAATTGGCTCAGGAAGCTGAGCGCAACCGAAAGAATGGGCAAAATCAAATAGCCGTTCGCACGGTTGTGACTGCTACCGCTCAATACGCCCGTCACCTTATTATAGGTCGTTTCGTTCATCATATCCTGGAACTGCGCCGTCGTAAACTGCGACGAATCGACCTTTAACTTTTTGATGACCTTATTATACTTGGTGTAGTTGCCTACGTTGCTTTTAAACTGATTGTACGAAAGGATGGACTTACGCCAAGGAACGTCGGGCGACCAAATGTTGCTCACCCACAAAAAGCCTTCTTTGGTCTTGCCGTACGTTTCGACGACCGCCGCCTGAGAAAGCGCCTTGATTTCTGCATCGCGCGCAATGTCCGCCGTTTTCAACGCTTCGGCTTTTTCGCTCCACGCTTTGTAGGCCTCCGACGCCCGATAGGCTTCCTCGCCGCCCTCTTTCCATTCGCCGTTTTCTTTATATGCCTCGTCGCTCGGTCTGCTTTCGTCCAAAAGCTTTCGCGCGTCGACGAGTGCGTCGTACGATTCATATTCACCGACGCCGTTTACCGAAACGGGTTTAGCTTTCTCCACCGTTTCCACC
>JAIEBL010000117.1 GCA_029069015.1 Clostridiales bacterium | reverse complement strand
CGCCGTCGAACCCTACGGGCACGGCCTGCGTTTTTCCGAGCTCTTCCAATACGTCCTTTACGGCGTTGAGCCGTTCCGCGCCCTCTGTCCGAAGACCGCCCACCGTGCGATAGTCGACATCGGTGGGGAGCGCCATTTCTTCGAGACGCTGCGCTTCGCGTACGGCGCGGTTCTCGCGGGCAACGTACCCTTCGTAGCGCACGTTCGTGACCGCTTCAAAAGCCGCAAGCTTGGACACGCCGCCCATGTGCGCATACGCCGCTTCGAACGAAAGCCCGCGGCGGATCGCATCGCCGAGTTTCATTTTTTCGTTCCCGCCAAGGGGTTCTCCCTCGCCGCTCTCCGCTATAAGGGATGCGGGCACGATAATCATGCCGAGCATTTCCGCCGCCGCCGCGATTTCTTTTTTAAGCTTTTTATAGGCGGCTTTTCGCTTGCCCGTCAAAAGCCCGATTTCGATTCCGAGGTCCCCGAGACGCAAGTCGGCGTTATCCTGCCGCAGCAGCAAGCGGTGTTCGCTACGCGCCGAAAGCATGCGGTACGGCTCTTCTGTGCCTTTCGTCACGAGATCGTCGATCATGACGCCGATATACGAATTTTTGCGCGAGAACACGACGCCGCTCTCACCCTTTACAAATCGCGCGGCGTTTATCCCTGCGACGAGTCCTTGCGCCGCCGCCTCTTCGTAGCCGCTCGTGCCGTTGATTTGCCCCGCAAAGAACAGTCCCTCGATCCTCTTATGCGCGAGCGTAGGATACAGCTCCGTAGGGTCTATGCAGTCGTACTCGATGGCGTAGGCGTCGCGCATGATCTCCACGTGCTCAAACCCGCGGATCGTGCGGTAGAGCGGAAGCTGCACCGAAGCGGGCAGCGACGTGGAAATGCCTTGCACGTACATTTCCTTCGTGCCGTCGCCCTCGGGTTCCAAAAAGAACTGGTGCCGCTCCTTGTCGGCAAAGCGCACGATCTTATCCTCGATGCTCGGGCAGTACCTTGCGCCCGTGCCGTGAATGAGTCCGCCGTATTTGGGACTCTGCGAGAGATTCTCTCTTATCAGTTCGTGCGTGCGCTCGTTGGTATAACCGAGGTAACACACCCGCCCTTTCTTATTCACCTTTTTGACCGAGAGCGAAAACGAATAGGGCGTTTCTTCCCCCTCCTGCACTTCGAGCGCCGAAAAGTCCACCGTGTCGGCGTTGATGCGCGCGGGCGTCCCCGTTTTAAACCGCCGCAAGTTGATGCCGCAGTCCTCTATAAGCGATTGCGACAAATGGTTCGCGCGGCAAAAGCACACCGGCCCTTTCGGCTCGATGACGCTTCCTACGATAATATCGCTCTTTAAATATACGCCGCACGCGAGCACCACGGCGCGCGCGTTGATCGTCTGCCCGTACACCGTTTCGATGCCGCACGCCCGACCGTTCTCCACCAAAATACGCTTGACTTCGCCTTGCCGCAGCGTCAGGTTCTCCTGGTTCTCCAGCGTGCGCTTCATGTACTTATGATATTCGTACTTATCAACCTGCGCCCGCAGCGCGTGCACGGCAGGACCTTTGCTCGTATTGAGCATACGCATCTGCACGGCGCACGTGTCTGCGGCAACGCCCATTTCTCCGCCGAGCGCGTCGATCTCACGCACCAAATGCCCCTTTGCCGAGCCGCCGATGCTCGGATTGCAAGCGCAATACCCGATATTATCCAGCGTGATCGAAAGCACCGTCACACGTAAGCCGAGGCGCGCGAGAGCGAGCCCCGCTTCTATCCCTGCGTGCCCCGCACCGACCACGACGGCATCGGTCGTATAATTTGCCGTACTCTCGCTCATAGTATGCTCTGCCTTTCCTCTGCACTCAAATTACGCACGCCGCGCCTTTTATATCAGCCCACGACGTCCGCAAACATCAGGTTGATTTTGCTGTTGTTCGATTTATACATTTTCATGACGCCGCAACGGAGAAGCGTCTCCGGCTTAGGAAACATCATATCCATATACATCTCTTTCCAACCCTCTTCCGTTCCCTCGAAAAACTCGTCGTCGGAATCATATTCTTCGTACAGGGCGTCGTATGCTTCCGCCACAGGGCTGATTGCGCCCGCGTAGTAGCTGTTGGCAACGGCCACGTCTTGCGTGCAAATGAACTGCAAAAAGAGCGTCGCCGCCGATACGTTGCCCGCGTACTTGGGAATGAGGAAGGTATCCATATACACGTTGCCCCCCTCTTTGGGCACAACGTACCAAAGGTTTTTATTGCCCGACGCCGCCTTGCCGTCGTCGTCTTCGTAGTCCGCCATCACGTAGCCGGCGTCGCACGACCAGTACAGTCCGCCCACGCCATTTAAACTTCCGCTCGCAAGCCCGAACTTTCCGTCGTCCACCTCGTACTTTAAAAGCCGCTTCTTTTGCGCTTTTAAAAGCGACTTAACGGAAGCGATCGTGCTTTCGCTCTCATCTTCGTAAATGCTTTGGATCGCCGCTTTATAGTCTTCCGTGTAGTTCGTGAATCCGTTTGAGAGCGCAGACAGTTCGTCTTTTTTTGCGTATATGCAAGCCGACGCGTACGCTTCGCGCACCGACTTCTTTTGCGTCCATTTTCCTTTAAAGGGCGCATCCGCCTCGAACAGAACGTCCCAACTGTCGATATGCTTGCCCGTCTTTTCGTAGTCGTACATAATGCCGAACGTACCGTACATATAGGGCACGTTGTAGAGAAGGTCGGGGTCGTAGACCCGCGCAACGTCCAAGTATTCGGGTTTAATAAGGTCTTCGGTGGGGATCGCCGTCTTGTCAATTTGCAACGCGAGCCCCTCGGCAATCAGCTTTTCCGCCATATAGTCGGACGGGCAAACGAGGTCGTAGTCCGCCTTGCTCTTTTCGATTTTCACGTACAGCTCTTCGTTGGTTTCGAAGGTGATTTCCCGCACTTCGATACTTTTTCCCGTCTGCTCTTTGTACCATACTTCAAACGCTTCGTACGTTTCGGGGTCAACGTATTCGCCGGGAACGTATACTTTTAAAATCTCACTGCGATCGCCGCTGCAACCGACTACGGAACACAGCGAAAAGCAAAGAATAGCGGCGCATAACAAACTTACAAACTTTTTCATGCCTTTGCCCCCTTCTTCGCGGGACGCTTGCCGCCCTCTTTTTGCGCAGCTTTGCGCGCACCCACGATATTGACGACGACGAGCACCACCATGACGCTCAAAAACAGAATGGTGGAAAGCGCGCGGACCGCAGGGTCTAAGCCCCGTTTCAAGCCGTCGTACACGTAGGTGGAGATCGTGTTCACGTCGCCCTTATTGAACTTCGTGACCACGAAGTCGTCGAGGCTCAGCGTAAAGGAAAGCGCAAAGCCGGACACCATGCCTTTAATAAGCTGCGGCACGATGACGGTAAACAGCGTGCGCACGCCGCTTGCGCCGAGGTCCTGCCCCGCTTCGAACAGATTGGGGTTGAGCTGCGTAAGTCTCGGCGTAACCGCCAGCACGACGTAGGGCACGGTGATCATCGTGTGCGCCAAAATGAGCCACCCGACGCCCTGTTCGACGGGCATGTGGAGCACGTCCCGCAGGAAAATAAACAACAGGAAGAAGCCGACCGCCGTAACGATCTCGGCGTTGACGACCGTGATCTGCGACATGCCGCTGATGATCGCTTTGCCGCGTTTTAAGTAGAAAATGCCCACCGCGCTGATCGTACCTAAGAAGGTCGCGATCAAGCTCGACGCCAAACCGATGATAAGCGTGTTGGTCGTCGCTTCCATGAGTGCTTCGTTTCGGAAAAGGTCGGCGTAGAGCGAGAACGTGAACGAGCCGCTGCCGCCCACCGTCTTACTGCTCGAAAACGAATAGGCAATCACCATCACGAGGGGAAAGTACATTAAAAACAACACGCCGCCCAAAACGACCCAGCCGACGATTTTGAAAGCAAGTTTGTTCTTTTTCATACGCCGCCT
>JAIEBL010000116.1 GCA_029069015.1 Clostridiales bacterium | reverse complement strand
AAGTACGCGCGGGCATTTTCCGCCGCCGCAAGCGAGAGGTTTTCGTGGTAGTGCTTGGCAGCCTCGCGCATCATTTTATACAGCCGTTCGCGCTTTGCCGCCTCTTTGGCGTAATCGCGCCCGTTGCCTTTATTGAACTGCGGCATTTCCATTCCGGCATCTTTTGCTAAGATACGAATGGCTTCCATGCGGTCGACCGATTCGATTTCGCTGACGAAATTGATGACGTTGCCGCCCGCCTTGCATCCGAAGCAATGATAGAGTCCGCGATCCGCCGACACCGAAAACGAGGGCGTTTTCTCGTGATGAAAGGGACAACACCCCCAATACGTGTTACCTTTTTTGGTAAGGGGCGTATAGCGCGACACGAGACGCACGATGTCGCTGCGGCTGAGCAGCTCTGTTATAAACTCGTTAAAGTCCATTCTTCTCTACTTGTCCCAATTTTTGGGCACCGTGATGTCGGAAAAAAGGCGCACGGCGTAGTTGTCGCTCATCATGGAAATATAGTCAATCACCTTTTGCGAAGGCGAACTGTCCATTTGCAGAAACTCCTCCGGAATCTTCTCTTGATGCGAGAGGAAGTATTCGTACAAAAAGCAAATCATATCGATGGCCTTGTGTTCCTCGCTCTTGGCAACGGGTGAAGAATACACGTTATCGAACATATATTGCCGCAGTTCCCCGATCCCCTTTTCAAACGCGGGGCTGGGGCGCACGAAAGGCTTGTCTTGGCTGTTGGAAATTATATCCAAAATCATGCTGTTGATACGGGCGGAGTGCCGCTCGCCGAAGAGCGCGCGGTACGTCTTGGGGATGTCCGTTTCCACGATGACACCGCCGCGGATCGCATCGTCGATATCGTGGTTTATGTAGGCTATGCGGTCGCTCCACGCAACGACTTGTCCTTCAAGCGTAGCGGGTTTGCCCTTGCTCGTATGGTTGAGAATACCGTCGCGCACCTCAGCCGTAAGGTTCATGCCCTTACCGTCGTATTCCAGAACGTCCACCATGCGCAGTGACTGCTCATTATGCGCAAAGTGCGTGAACCTGCAAAGCGCCGTTTCGCCCGCGTGCCCGTAGGGCGTGTGTCCGAGGTCGTGGCCGAGCGCAATCGCTTCGGTAAGGTCTTCGTTCAGGCAAAGTGCGCGCGCGATCGTACGCGCGATCTGACTGACTTCCAACGTATGCGTAAGACGCGTGCGGTAGTGATCCCCTTCGGGCGACAAAAAGACCTGCGTTTTGTGTTTCAACCGCCGAAACGCCTTGCAATGCAAAATGCGGTCGCGGTCACGCTGAAATTCCGTTCGAAGCCCGTCGGGTTCGATCGGAACGGCACGCCCTTTTGTTTGGCTCGCTTTTTGCGCATAGGGCGAAAGATACTTTTCTTCGATCTCGTGCGTACGCGCTACGTAAGACAGCTTATCGATTAGTACAGCCTCCATTTTGCTTTGCACCGATTTTTCGGCAACAAAAAACAATAAACCCATTTTGAGTTTACATAGTATTTTACCAAATATTCAAGGCTAAGTCAAGCGTTTTTTATATACGCATATATCGCCCGAACACCCGTAAGCAATGGGTTACCCATGATTCCGGCCGAAGGATAATTCGTCTTTCATTGCCGCAAACTTTATTTGTTTACATAAAAGCATTGGTCCGTATCAAAGCAATAACAGCCGAGAATACCTGTAAGATATACGCCTGTATCGACATGAATACGCGAATATCCTATACCGCCCTCTCTCGGATACCGTATGATCTTTCCCGTTTCGTTCAGATAACTTGTAGGCGTGTGCCCATACAATACCGTCCTTTTGTCGTTAACGAGCGTATTGGCATTTTTGAAATTCCGATCGTAGACCAACTGCTCAATGCCCGCATTTTCTATCGGCTTAATGCTACCGTCAAAATCAAGCGGGACGCCGGCGTGAACACCGATGTATTCATCGGTTTGCAGGAAAGGTTTCAAACCGTCCAGCCAATCCAGCAGCTCCCATGTCAGTATGCCGTCGTCATTCGGAAAATACTCCTGTAACTTTTTCAGAACCAAGTCAAAATCAATTGTTGCATTCCTCATTACCGAACGATAATACTTTAAAAAATCGTACTCGTGATTTCCTAAAATACAAGTTGCATTTTGCATAGAATACAGCTCGTGCAAAACCCGAACCGAACCGTCCCCTTTGTCTATCATATCCCCCAGTACAATTAAATGATCGCTATCCGAAAACTTTATCTTTTCCAAAAGACAAACAAACAAATCATATTCACCGTGAATATCCGAAACAAAATAATCCATACGTCATCTCAACTCACCGATATTCATACGTTTTACGCTTCCGTCAACCGAAAGTATATGGCATAACGTTCATCATAGTTACGGTAATGATAGATAAAGCGTAGCGGCACGTCTACACCCGAGAGCACAAAGCCGCCGTTCGTCTTTTTAAAGTGCGCGTCGATGTCCGCCGTGAACGCCGCAACGGATTTACCGAGCATGTGTAAAGATTCGGGTACGCCGCCCATATCCTTGCTTTTCGGCACGCGCACCGCTATTCCGTGTTCTTTGGTGCACATATCCTTCTTACCGAGCGGCACGGAGAGCAAGAACGGACCGAACGTAAACGCATACACGTTTTCCCCGCCTTGCAGCGCGTGCGCCGCGAATTCTCTTTTAAGCGTAATCTCCACCCTGTCGCCGCTCTTTACAAACACGCGCACAAACCCGCTTTGCGGGCGTTCGTCTACGGGTTTACCGTTAAGACGCATCGTAAACACGGGCGACCAATCGGGCACGCGGAAATACAACGCCGCGCCCGCCGCAGGAGCACGCCCGATTTCGATTGCTACTGCGTCGCTCTCTTCCAAATTCGCGGTTTGCGTAAGCGCTACGCCGTCCGCATCAAGATGCGAAGCCGTATACGCCGCGACGACCACACCGTCCGCTTTTCGATAGTATATCCCCGCCCCCAGCTTCGTAAAGTTTTCCATGCCGCTGCCCGTACAGCACCAAAAGCTGTCTTCGGGCGTGGAGAACACTTTGAAGTATCCGCTCGCCATAGGCTGAAAATAGGTCGTCATACCCGTTTGCGGGTTCTGCGAAGAAAGGATCGCGTTGCGCTCTGCCCACGCATAGTAATGCAGATATTTTACGTTTTCCGTCGCCAGAAAGAGTAACCGCGCGAGCTTTTGCATATTGTACACGTTGCACGTTTCGCAGTTCACTTCACTGCGGTGCGCATCAAGATCGCCGTCGCAGAAAAAATGCTCGTCGTCCGAATTGCCGCCCGTATGATAAGTATGGCGACGCATCACGCAATCGAAGAAGCGTTCCGCTACGCGAAGATAGCGTTCGTCCTGCCCGCCGTACAGATAGCTGCAGAGCGCCCCGATAATTTTGGGAATGGTCGTATTGGCGTGCAAAGAGCAAAGGCAGTTTTGTTCGCCTTGCAAGACACGGTCGAAAAGCGACTCTTCGTTGAAGAACTTTGCCGCATACAGATGCCTTTCATCGCCGCTTATCGCGTACAATGCAAAAAGCGCGTCGTTCATGCCGCCGTATTCCGTTTTAAGCAAGACCTCACGCGTATCGGCAGAAAGCGCACGGACGCGGTCATATACCCAATCTCCCAAACGCTTCGCCGCCCGTAAACCCGCTTCGCTGTGCGCGTGCGTATATGCGTCAAGCAGCCCTGCCAAAATCTTATGCATCGTATACCAAGGCACCCACGATTCCGTTTTATAGTCGGTTTTCCCCTGCTCTACATTGTCGAATTGAAATTCAACGTTTTGTTCTTCGGGCGGCAAATACGCGCCCCATAAAAATCCCGCTTTGCCGCGACTGTGCGCCTGACACTCGCTAAGTGCCGCCACAACGTAATTGACGCGCGCATAAAGCGCTTCCCTATCCTGCGCCGAAATGCCCGCATTTGCACAGCCTTGCGAGAGCGCGGAAAGGTAGTGCCCCATGGTGTGCCCGCCGATGAGCGTGCTTTCCCAACCGCCGTAACCGCTTTCCGCTTTGGGGGTAAGTCCGGCATTGCGATAGAACCAATACAGTAACCTGTCGGCAGACAACGAAAGCAAATAATCCACTTCTTTCTGTTGCCCGTTTTGCGCGTAAGGCTCTAAGACCGAAACCTCACCGATCCCGCACGCTACCGCCCTTTCTTTTTTCATATCCTTTCCCCTCTTTCCGTCTTACCGTTTGACCGTATCAGTATAGCCTATAAGTGCTTGTTTGTCAACAAAGCATGTACGATGCTATTATGCCGATTGAACCGACACCGTTACCTTTGTAAGAACACAAGAAAGACTACGCTCGCCCTGCTCGCTAGATCCCTCCACTACGGTCGGGATGACAGAGAGCAGACGTAATTTGCTTTCATAATCATGTCCTTTCTCTTGCTTCTCTTTTGATTAAGTCTACGGCTTCCCTTTCCCGCTTATGTAAGCAGTCAAGGCGGCAGCCTTGTCGTTGCGAGGGGTGGTTTAAAGGCGGGGAACACAATCGAAAGTGTGCCCCGCCTTATCGTTTTTTGCTAAGCTTTTTTGCGAC
>JAIEBL010000115.1 GCA_029069015.1 Clostridiales bacterium | reverse complement strand
CCCTCGCCGCCCTTCCCTTTAACCCGTCCGTCATCCTCATCAGCCAACGCGCCTTTTCGCTTATGCACGCCGACGCAATTTTAGTGCTTGAAAACGGCGAGCAGGTGGGCTACGGCACGCACGAAGAACTGTTGCAGTCATGCGAAGTGTATAAAGAAATCTGCAACAGTCAGACCAAGGAAGAGGAGGCGTAAGCAATATGGCAAAAGTAACAAAAGCCAAAAACAAAGGCGCATTAAAGCTCGTCCTCTCCTACATGAAACCGTACTGGGCGCTGCTCGTGCTCGCCCTTATATTCAGTACGGTGCAGATTGCGGCGACGCTGTACGCCCCCATCGTCATCGGCAACGCCATCGACTACATCATCGGCGCGGACAACGTCAATTTGGAGCGCGTGCTGCACAACGCCTTTATCCTGCTGATCTGCATTGCCGTCGTCATGATCTTTCAATGGCTGACTTCTCTTTGCACGAACAAAGCGGCGCACGCCACGGTGCGCGATCTTCGGTGCGCGGCTTTTAACAAGCTCAACCGCGTGCCCTTAGAAACCATCGACTCCAACGCGCACGGCGATCTTCTTTCCCGCGTCGTCAACGATACCGACCTGATTTCCGACGGCTTGATCCAAGGCTTTACGAAGCTATTCTCGGGCGTCGTGACGGTGGTAGGCACGCTCCTTTTCATGCTGCGGCTCAATCTTACCGTCACGCTTGTGGTGGTCCTCGTGACGCCGCTCAGCATTCTCGTTGCCTACTTTATCGCGCACGCTATCCACAACCTTTTTCATACGCAACAGGTCAAGCGCGGCGAAATGAGCGGCCTTGCCGAAGAGCTTTTAAGCGGCAACAAGATCATCAAGGCGTTCGGACGCGAAAGACACGTTGAAAAACAATTCGACGAACTCAACGAAGAGCTTAACACCGTGGGCGTGAAAGCCATGTTCTCGTCGGCGCTTACGAACCCCTGCACGCGGTTCATCAACGGGATCGTCTATGCCGCTGTTGCCATAGTGGGCGCACTCATCGTCATTAAAAACCCCGCCGCGCTTTCGGTGGGCGACCTCAGTTGCTTTTTAAGCTATGCGCACCAATACACCAAACCGTTCAACGAAATCACGAGCGTCATCACCGAGCTCCAAACCGCCACAGCCGCGGCAAGCAGAGTGCGCGAGCTCCTTATCTCTCGCGAAGAGCCCGCTGACGCGGGGCTTCCCGCGTTAACATACTGCGACGGAAGTCTCGATATAGAGCACGTGAACTTTTGCTACGACCCCGCCCGCCCGCTCATAGAGGGCCTTAACTTGCACGTGCAGCCCGGAAGCCGCGTGGCGATCGTAGGCCCTACGGGTTGCGGCAAAACCACGCTCATCAATCTTCTGATGCGCTTTTATGACCCGCAATCGGGCAAGATCCTTCTTTCCAATACGCCCATCAACGAAATCACGCGCGACTCGCTCCGCGGCGCGTACGGCATGGTCTTGCAGGAAAGCTGGCTGTTTAACGGCACGGTCGCCGAAAACATTGCGTACGGAAAACCCGACGCCACGCGCGAAGAAATCATCGACGCGGCAAAGCGCGCGCACGTGCACGGCTTTATCGAAAAATTGCAGAACGGCTACGATACGGTTTTGGGTCAAGGCGTGGAGATCTCGCAGGGCGAACAACAGCTTCTTTGCATTGCGCGCAT
>JAIEBL010000114.1 GCA_029069015.1 Clostridiales bacterium | reverse complement strand
GTCGAAAATTCTCCTTTTGTACGGAAATAACGGTGATAAAGCAAGTGCTTCGCCCGTATACTATACTACATTATATTTAGCTAAAATCAAAAGGTGCGGCGGTCTTATTATGATTTATTTCGACAACTCGGCAACCAGCTACGTAAAACCCGAATGCGTTATCGGCGCGCTCACGAGCGCGGCACGTCATTTGAGCGCAAACCCCGGACGCAGCGGGCACAGCCTTTCGCTCCGTGCGGGGATGCTCGTCTACGACACGCGCAAAAAAGCGGCGGCACTTTTAGGGACGGAGTCGGAACGAATCGTGTTTACGTCGGGTTGCACGCAGGCGCTCAACCTTGCGATTTTGGGCACTGTTATGGACGGCGGCAACGTGATCACCACGGCAAACGAACACAACAGCGTGCTTCGCCCCCTCTTCGAATTGCAAAGAAAGGGGCGCATTTCCGTGCGCGTTGTCCCGCCCAACGAGCGCGGCGTCATTACCGCCGAGGCAATCGAGCGCGCGATCACGCCGCGTACGTACCTCGTGGCCGTCAACCATATCAGCAACGTGACGGGCGCAACGTGCTGCATTGACGAGATCGGAAAGCTTTGCCACCGCAAGGGCATTAAGCTGCTCGTAGACGGCGCGCAAAGCGTGGGCTACGGCGAAATCGACGTAAACGAGCAAAATATCGACTATTTGGCCGTTGCGCCGCACAAGGGCCTGCACGCCCTGCAAGGCGTCGGGCTCTTGGCCCTCGGCAAAAATGCGGAAATAAATCCCGTCTTCTTCGGAGGCACGGGCACAGAAAGCGAAAGTGTGTTCCAGCCACGCGAACTCCCCGAAAGCTTAGAGGCGGGCACACTCCCCACGCCTGCCATCGCCGCCTTGAACGCGGCAATTTCCCAAAATCAAAAAGTACGTGCAGAGCACCGTCGCAAAACTGCGGAGCTGAGCGCGTACCTGATAGAAAGTCTTAAAAAGATACGGGGCGTTTCGGTTTTTACCGCACCCGACGTTTTTAACGGACTGGTTACGTTTTCGATAAACGGCATCGGTTCGATGGATGCGGCAAACGTTCTTTCGTCGCAATACGATATCGCGGTGCGCGGCGGTCTACACTGCGCCCCGCTCATTCATCGGCATTTGGGCACGCTACGCACGGGGCTGATACGCGCCTCGGTCAACGGCGACAACACCTTCGACGAAGGTGCGTTCTTCTTAAAAGCCGTACAGGAAATTGCCGAAACGGAAGCAAACGGCATTTTGTAAGAAAACTATTTACGCTTCGATTTTCCCTAAAATATCTTCCAACTTTTTGCGTTGCTCTGCCGACAGATGCGGCGAGAGCGTATTCACGAATCCCAAAAGCTGCTCTTCGTTGAACGTTCCGCTTTGCTTTTGCCGCGCCACTTCGTCAAGCAGTCGGTCCATCAGCGCGTTCTCGCTCAACCCACCGAACTTGCGTTGCGCTTCGCCGTATAAGCGCCGTGCATCGTCTTTACCGCCGTATCCGCGTAATTCTTTCATGGCAAACTTCCTTTCCCGAACGCATAATGTCGTTCGGGCTTATTTTTTAATACTATTATATATATGCGCGCATATACATAATAGTGAACCGAAACCTCTGCAAAGTGACGCGAGCAAAATTGTCGCATGAACTTGTGCAGAGATTCCGACCTCGGAGGTAATTTGCGCATGGATATGCAATCGATTCTGCCCCTTCTTTTACAACGCAACACCGAATCGGACGCACGCATGCAAATGCTCTTAAAACTCGCAGAGGGCAAAAAACCCGATATCGGCACAATGCTGAACCTCGCAAAACCCGAACGCCCCGCCCCGCTCGGACTGTCGCCGCTTACCGCGCTCGCCACGTACGGCATTATCGGCAAGCTTGCGTCTTACTTTTCCCGTTTTTAACGGCACTTTTAACACACGATACAAAAACGGCGCGCTGTACAAACAACGCACCGTTTTCTTTTTACATGTTTCAGCCGCACTTCGATTATGCGGTCTTATGTTCCTTTTCCCACGCAAGGCGCACCGCTTTCGCGACGTCGTTTGCCAC
>JAIEBL010000113.1 GCA_029069015.1 Clostridiales bacterium | reverse complement strand
TTCAACACCACCAAAACAAACAGCCCGAGCACGAACCACACGCCACAGCCCGACGCCACCCATCCTCTCGTGACGCGATAGCCGCGAAGCAACGGGTACACGCTGATGGCGATCATGGGAATGAGGAAAAACGCAAGGCAGAAAAGATGCTCGCCCACCGTAAAGGTGGCAAATCTGCCCAAAAGACGGTTGCCCCACACGCCCATCTCGCCTACTTTTCGCTTCATCGAGCTACGGGGAAGCTTCGTGAGTTCGTCGGCAATCGCTTCGTTTCGCACGGTTTCGTCTGCCGTGTCGTCGGGCGACACCATCGCTTGCTCGTATTCGTACGCAATTTCGGTAAGCGGTTTTTTCCGCAGCACGAAAGCGTACAGAAAGCCCATGCCGACGATCGCGAACGCCGCGCCGCCCAGCATCATGATAATTTCCGTTCTGCCGAATTGACGCACTCTGCCCTTTTTGTCGATATGCAAAACGACCTTTGCACCCTCGTGATACGGGTATCTGCCGTTTTTCCATTTCACGTTTTCAAAATGCGCGCTTACTAGCTTGTATTCGCCGCCTTTTTCGTACTCGAAAAGCACGTCTGTACTGCCCGCCGCAAGGGGCGAAGACGAAACGACGGTCGCCTCGACCTGCTCTGCCCCGTTATAGACGGCTAAATTCACCAAGCCGTAGGTAATGAGCCCCAATCCCACGGCGATGAAAATGCCGAAAAACGTAGTGAAAAACGCGCTTTGCTTCATAAAAATATTGTACTACGATTGCCGTATAATTGCAAGTAATAAGAGTCGTTCTGTCATTTCGACCAAGCACGAAGTGCGCGCGGAGAAATCTCATCTCCTCTTTTCGTTTGAGATTCCTCGACTTCGCTCGGAATGACGAAATGGGTCACACAACGTGTTGCGCTTACTTTTTCCGCATAAGCCATTTGATCAGGCAAACGGCGGTGATGATCATAAACGGGATCTGCAATGCGCCGAACGACAGCACGGCGATGATAAGGTAAAGGCTTTCGTTTTTGGTTACCGTCAAAACGATGGAGCCCACAACGGCAATAAGCGCGAGAATACTCAACACCGCCCAAACGCGCAGGGCGTTTTTCACGACGGGCTGACGGAAAAATTCCATTTCGATCTCATATTTGGGGTGGATCTTATAGTCGTCTTCCGTAAACGTTTCCGCTACGGCGACGAAATTGCCGTTGACTTTGACTTTAATGTTTTTGAGCGATTGTAAGCGACGGAACTCGTTGATGTCGAAAACGTAGTCGGTCGTAAATCGTTTCTGCTCGCCGTTCTGCACATAGGCAAGTACCAGAGCGTACCGCTTGTTGACCCTTCCGCGATGCGCGACGCACTTATAATCTACGATCCTTGCCGTGGCGTCGACGCCCACCCGCAACGCTTTCTTTTCGCCGACGGCGTACCGGATTTGCTTGATGGCCAAAACAAGCGGGATGCACCCGAAAGCTATTGGAAGCAAGCCGAACAAAAACAGCGGCAAAAGGACAGCCGCACCCGCTTTCCCGCCTGCTCTTACCGCAGAGCTTATAAGCGCGATACCTATCCCCACACCCAAGGCAATGAAAATGCCGCCGATAACCAAAAGAAAAATGATCAGGGATACGCTGTAATGTTTTCTTTGCACCTCTTTCTTCATGCTGTCATTGTACCACACTATGCCCGACTTTTCAAGCGTATGAATGGTATTCTGCACGCCGGCAAAATCGGCTTTACTTGCTTGCGTCGTTTTCATATCGGTGTTATACTGAATATATGAACACGGAACGTTACAAAGTCGAATACGTAGAGCAAGTCATCGAGCTGCTGAAAAGCACGCCCAACCCCGTTCACCTGCCTTCGGACGTATTTTTCAAAATAGGAAAACTTTTCGAGGGTGAACCCGACCGCGAAAAGCTCAGCGCGCTTCTGAGAAAGACGTACACGGTGATGGCGATCGAGGACGAAAAACTCGTCGGGCTTGCGGGCATGGACAAAGAGGGCAATATCGGCATATTCGCCGCCTCAGAAAACCCCAAGGCGCAAAAGCTTTTACTGAACGCACTCGACCGCAGAGCGGAAAAAGCCGAAGTTCCGCAGCTGTTCGTACAGCCTTTCGACGATGCCCGCGATCTCTTTATCCGCCAAGGCTACGAGCCGCAGGGCGAAGGCAACGACTGCAACCTTGTCAGGAAAATCACAAGCAAAGACGAGCTCGACTTCAAGCCCGAAAGCGCAAAATCGTTCACGCTTGACC
>JAIEBL010000112.1 GCA_029069015.1 Clostridiales bacterium | reverse complement strand
TTTTTCCGGCAGACGGAATGGACAGACGAATGGTAAGCGTGGCGTGCGCGTCGATCATGAACTCGCAGCCGTCCATCGTCTGCAAGAAGTTGCGCACGATGAAGCGTCCGCCCTCGCCCGTAAATACATTCACATCGTCGATGATGAGCATGGTGCGCTCGTCGTTTACATCGATACTGTATACGTGCCCCAACATTTTGAGGTTGGTCAGCGAGTGACTGCCCTCGGCAAACGTGCCGAAGCGGAGCGCGTTGGTTTTGAGGTCGGGACGGAAATATTCCAGATCCAAAAGCTCCTGCACGCCGATCATGGCAAGCATGTTGCCGTACGCCGACAGATACTGCTTCGACTTATACCGCTTGCCGCTGGGCAGATACAGCGAATAGTTTTCCACGTTGTCGCTCTCGTTGTTTTGCCATAACTTTGCCGACTTATACGCCACGAGCGAAGCAAGCGCGTCGAGCCCGTAGCGGCAAAGTCCGTGATAGATGATATAATTCACGTACGGCACGATACTGCCGCGGTATTGCAGGTACGGCGGGCTACGGTGTCCGTTGTTGGTGGGCTTGCTCTTTTGCCCGTACTCGCGGTTGTCGATGCTGAGTGTGGGCACGATATAATTGCCCCAAAACCGATTGGGATCGGTAAGGTTTGCAATCAGCTTCCCTAAGCGGTGCGGCGAATCCACCGCGCCCGCAATCAACGGATAAAAACTGCTCGCGCCGTAGGCGTTCCCCCATTGTCCGGTAACGTAGCGTTCCATATAGAGCCCGACTTCTTCGTTCCAGAAGAGATCGCCGATGACCTGCACGAGGTCGCGCCGCGCACGCGCATAGCGGCTTTCGTCCGCAATCGAAAACATGCAGCACATACGTTCTAGGATATCGAACGCCAACAGCTTCAAACAGGTCAGGTCCAAGCTGTACATCTGCATGGTATTATACGTTTCTTTGAGCGGCGAATCCGTCCACTTGTAGGCGACTTCCTTTTTATCCCCGCCGCAAACCACGGGGCTCGGATCGGGCGGATAGAGCTTTGCAAGCTTTTTATAGAGCGGGATCATGCCCGACTTTTCGGTCGAATGCGCAAAAACGTGCCATACGGCAAGCACGGCGAGGACCTTATCTTCTACCGTGTAGCTGAGCTGGCCGATGGCTTTATCGATGCCCGTCAAACATCCTAGGATCGCGCAACAGTTTTCTTCTAAGCCCCGCATATCGAAGTGCGGCGTCAGCACGGAACGCTGCGGCGAATAGATTTCGGTGCGAAGATACGGATAGTAAATGCGCGACCATAAAATCGAGTTGAGCATGCGTTCGGCGGGCGCGCCGAGCGTGCCCGTGCCCATCGTTTTATTCACGCCGTAGCGAAGCTCCGCCGTTTCGATTTGCTTGACCACTTTGTCGTGACGGGGTATTTCCGCCGAAAAAATCTTTTCGTCCCCTACGGCGGCGTAAATTTCCACCGTGGGCTGATTCTTGTTGATGACGAATTCCATGATGGCTTCGTTAAACGCCCCGTTCGCGCTGTCGGACGGCTTATTGAAGCTTTTTGCCATGAAATATTCGCGCGAAGAATCGTCTACCGCGAGGTAACGGTCGGTATACACCGCCCCTACGTCGCCGATCGTGATCGTTCCCGGAATGACCGCCATATACGGGCATCTGCCCTGCACGTGGTCTTCCTCTATACTCAGCTCGCCGTACGGGGAATTGCAAGGATAGAACATTACGCGGACGCGCATTTTCCGCCGCGCCGAAATCTGCATAAGTAGACTTTGCTCGTTGTGTTTGACCCATTTTACGCTGAGTGCGCCGCTTGCAAAGTGCGCAAAGCTTCCGTCTGCCGTATTGGCACAGCTTGCGCTCAGATTCCCTACGAAATCGTCGTTATCCAACCAACGCTTGCCGTCGAAACAGCAAACTTTTATGCCCCACATAGAGCCGTATTTGCCGACGAGCAACGCGCCGTTGATGGCGGCGTAATCGTAGCCAACCCCTTGCACGTACCGCCCGGGGTAATTGTCTTCGGTGATGGTCGGTCCTTCCGACTTTTCTTCGTAAAATTTATCGTAAAAAGGCGGGCGAAACGCAAAGCCGTATTCTTTGTTGATATAGCGCATAGATACCGTCCTCCTTTTCGAATTTTTTAATTCTTTCTATTATTTCCGAAAATTACTGCCTGTAAAAGTATGAACTCAGTACAGCAGACGCGCACCGCTCGGAAGCGTCAGCGCAACGTCGTTATTGCCCGTAATGATATATTCCAGTTGCTTTACGCGCGGATCGGGCACTAAATAGATGAGCCTGTCTTTCCATTCGTTCTGACAAATGTCCGCAAAGTAGCGCGAAGAAAACATATATTCGAGTAGCCCCGCATGCATGCGCACCACCACGTTGTTCCAATCGTGGTCGGTCAGCGCACGGTTGACGAAAGCACGGAGCTTGCGCGCCGCAAACATGGCGTTGGGACGGTGTCCTCTGCCCTGACAGTGCTCGCACGTTCCCATGAGTTTATCGCTGAGCGGCTGACCCACTTTTTTGCGCGTAATCTCCACGAGCCCCAGCTCCGTCATATCGCGCACACGCGTCTTGATGCGGTCGAGCAAGACTTCGTTCCTCAGCACTTCCACGACTTCCGCTTTGTGCGCCTCGTCCTGCATGTCGATAAAGTCCACTACGATGATGCCGCCGATGTTGCGTAGCCGTAGCTGCCGCGCGATCTCTTTTGCCGCCTCGATATTCGTTAAAAATACTGTTTCCTCGTGGTCCTCCGCCGTAAACCTACCCGTGTTGACGTCGATTGCCGTAAGCGCTTCGGTCGGGTCGATGACCAAACTGCCGCCGCTCGGAAGTCCCACCTTGCGCTCGAAAAGCTTCTCGATTTCGCCGCCGATATCGAACGCGTCCCAAATATCATACGTGCTCGCGTAGTACTCGATTTTATTCGTAAAATCAGAGCCCATCTCCTGCAAGCGGCCGCGAAGCCGTTCGAGCGTTTCGCGCTCGTTACAGATAATGCGTTCGACGTCGGTCGTCAGCATATCGCGCACCGCGCGGAACACAAGGTCGCCCTCGCTGTGCAGCAGGCACACGCCGTCCGCCTTTTCGTAGTCGGACGCGATTTTTTCGTACAGCGTTTGCAACCCGTGAATCTCGGCTAAAATATCGTTCTTTTTGGCGGCGATGCACACCGTGCGCGCAATCAAGCCGCCCCCCTTGGGCTTGTGCTTTTCGAGTAGCTTCATCAGCATCTCGCGACGCGCGGGATCGGTGATCTTGTTGGAAATGCCTACGAAGTCGATATTCGGGCAATACACGACGTACCGACC
>JAIEBL010000111.1 GCA_029069015.1 Clostridiales bacterium | reverse complement strand
GGCAATATGTTATTTCCGCAAAGGAGATTAAAGAGTTTCGCGAACCGCGATTAATGACCAAGTTCGACCATAAAATAAATCTCCCAGAAATATTTGCGCAGAATTCGCTTGCTATTTTGCCGATTACTCGTGGAGATTATGTTATTTCTACATTTTCAGCGTATAAAGACTTTGAAAATGTGTCCGCCATAAGCGAGCGCGTTTCTATACCGTCGCACCTACAAAGTTTGATCCCTAATTTTTTATTTAGTGAATCAATTGCCTTGAACTGTGCTTATGCTTCTGGGATTTTGAGCGATTTTTTAGAAGATGATAACATTCTTCCTACGGTGAACGGTCGAATGAGTTCTGGTATTTTCGACTTTAAAATTGCCACAGATAATGGTGCGCTACCATTATCTGTAAATAATTCACAAATTGAAATAGATGCGGCTTACGAGGGGATAAAGTATATTTCATTATTTGAAGCTAAAAAATATTTGTCAGATGATTTTCTGGTTAGACAATTGTATTATCCGCTAAGAACATGGGACTCTCGTGTGACAAAGCCCATAAAGACGGTGTTTTTGACTTTTTCTAACGGAACGTTTTACTTATATCAATATGAGTTCGAAGATATGTATCACTATAATTCATTACATTTAGTAAAACAGAAAAATTATACAATCTCTCAGGAGATTTCTTTGCTGGATGTTGAGGAATTGATTAAAACAACGCTTATAGAGCCAGAAGTGGATATTGCATTTCCACAGGCTAATAGCATGTTGAGAATAATAAATTTAATGGAATTATTGGCTGAAAAGACACTGTCAAAGCGTGAGATTACAGATGAATATGCGTTTGATGAACGTCAAACTAATTATTATACAGATGCAGGAAGGTATTTAGGGTTAATAAACAAATCACAAAATCAAGATGATAAAATAGTGTTTGATTTAACCGACTTGGGTGAGCGCATTATGAGTCTGGCATTTAGGGAGCGGCAACTGGAAATCGTACGTCAAATATTAAAACATAGGGTATTTAATGAGACATTAAAATTACATTTACAATTTGGCGAAATGCCCAATGTCCAAACTATTGTTAAAATAATGAAAGAATCCAACTTATTTAACATTAATTCCGAAAGCACTTTTGTTCGCCGTGCGTCAACAGTAATGCGTTGGATAGAGTGGATACTTAGCATTATTGAAGAATAGCTGAATAATATAGCTCCAATTTGTTGCGGTGGCAGATCCTATTATATCTTCGAACATTTTCTAATGAAAACTTATGTGGTTGCAACATAAGTAATTGCACTAGTACTGTCGCAAATGTTACTGAAAATGTGAATGCAACGTAAAATTAGCGATCAAGTGTTGAGGGGGCAAAAACAAAGATTTAATATTTTCGATTATTCATTATCATGCATTGACGTTCATAATTATTCGTTTCAGCATTCCTACCAAAGCGACTGAACAAGTCGCTTTTTTTCATACTTGCCTGCTACCGATGCAAGCGTTTGACACAGTAGCTCTTTCTTGATATACTGTATGAAAGAAAAAAATCGTATATCGGGAGAGAAAACTATGAAAAAAGTCATCGTTGTGACGAGTTCGCCGCGAAAGGGCGGCAATTCCGAAGTGTTGGCACAGCAGTTTGTCGAAGGCGCGAAGGCGGCGGGGAACGACGTGCGGTTGATCGCCGTGCGCGACATCGGTCTGCAATTCTGCACGGGTTGCATGGTTTGCCAGACGCATAAAAAGTGCGTGCTCGGCGACAAAATGAACGAGCTGTACGACGCGTTTCAAAACGCCGACGTTCTCGTATTTGCCACGCCGATCTACTATTATGCGGTGAGCGGTCAGCTCAAAACCTTGCTCGATCGGCTCAATCCGCTATATACCCGCGAGAACAAGTTCAAAGAAGTGTATCTTCTGACGACGGCGGCGGACGACGCCGATAGCGCGGCGGACGGTGCGGTGAAGGATATTCAAGGCTGGATCGACTGCTTCGAGGGCGTAGCGCTCGGGGGCGTGCTTCGCGGCATGGGCGTTACGGAAAAGGGCGAAATCAACAACACCGATTACCCGCAAAAAGCGTATGAAATGGGTAAGTCTATCATAGGGTAACGCAAAGGTGAAACGCAGAGCTTTTACGCTCTTTCTTGCATTTTCCGTGGCTTTTGCGGCTTTCGGGCTTACCGCTTGTACGGACGACGGAGGGGACTATTCCATGGACACGAAACTTATTTTTACGATCGGCGAAACCCGCCTTACCGCTTCGCTTGCCGACAACGCCGCAACGAAAGCGCTCATCGAAAAGGTAAAGCAAAACCCAGTCACGATCGATATGCACGACTACGGCGGCTGGGAAAAGGTAGGGGATTTCGGCTTCGATCTGCCCACGAGCAACAAGCAGATCACCGCACAGCCTTGCGAGTTCGTCTTGTATCAAGGCAATCAACTGGTGATTTTCTACGGCTCGAACAGTTGGAGTTATACGCGCCTCGGAAAGTTCGATAATATAACGCAAGACGAATTAAAAGAAATCTTGGGAAGCGGCAACGTGACCGTCACCATATCGATTGACGAGTAAAGTGAAAAAGAATAAAAAGCCCGCCGCCTTTACAGAGAAAGGTAGCGGGCTGTTTTGTTATTCAGGCAAATCGCTATTCGTCTAAGCCGTTCAGTTCATTCTTTTTGGGTGGGCGAACGTGGGGCAGCATACTTTCCGTACACGCACCGAACGCTCTATAATTCTCTCGCGCTTGGTTGAGTGAAACTGTGTTGGCGAAGCCTTCTAAATCGGGATCGTCCGCTTGAAAGGGGTCGTCTTCCCAAAAGCAAACGGGACAGATATCGTATTCACCGATCGGCTTTTCGCGGAACGTATAGTATCCGCAACAAGGGCATTTGTATTTTTTCTTCATAGCATCTATATTTTAATCCACATGGCAAAAGGCAATTGAAATTTTTAATAGTATTTTAGGCTAAATCGTAGGAAGTCACATTCATCGCTTGAAGTGCAAGCTGAAAATTCCAAAATTCTTTATGATTTTTACGCTTTGCAAATAGTCCTTTATGCG
>JAIEBL010000110.1 GCA_029069015.1 Clostridiales bacterium | reverse complement strand
CGTCACGACCGCGCACGTTTTGCTGTCGAACCCGAACTCGGCATTCGTGTATCCCACGTTCGCCACCGCTTCGCGCACAACGGCGGGAATGTCGATGTAACCTTCGGTCGTAAACTCGCCGAGCACCATAACAAGCCCCGTGGTGCAGCACACCTCGCAGGCAATGCGGCTATACGGGTCTTGTTCGAGCGCCTTGTCCAAAATCGTATCGGCGATCAGATCGCAGACTTTGTCGGGGTGTCCTTCCGTCACGGATTCGGACGTAAATAACGTATAATTCTTCTTGTTCATACCACTGTACTCCTATGCAAGCAAACCTTTTGTAATTCTGTATATAGTGTAACACTTTTGCGTCTGCCCGTCAAATAATTCGGCATAGATGGGACAACCTCGGCATACATATATAGCGGTATGCGGTACGAGGTCATTCTCTCTTATTTTATCGGGTTTGCGGCAATTATCATCGCCGCGCTGCTCTTTTCGATCAAAACGAAAGGACTGCTCGGTCTGTTGTTCAATACGGCGCTCGGCGGGCTGGTGCTCACCGTGCTTTCGCTCTGGACGCCGCTGCAAGTTCCCTTAAACCCGCTCACGGCGCTTCTGTGCGGTTTTATGGGCGTCCCGGGAATCGGGCTGATACTCCTGATCGTATATTTTTTGTAATGCACGGCACTTGACAAACGAACGCGAAGGCGCGTATAATGATAGGCGAAAATTCAAGGGAAGCAAAGCGTTACGCTTCCCCGAAAAGGAGCTGTATCTTTATGGCAAAAACAAATGAGTTCGTGCGGGAAATCGCCGATATTCACACCGACTTTCCCCGTTGGTACACCGACGTCGTGGTCAAGACCCAACTCGTGGACTACGGCCCCGTCAAGGGCACGATGGTGATCCGCCCGTACGGGTACGCCGTCTGGGAGAACATTCAGAAAGAACTCGACAAACGGTTCAAGGCGACGGGGCACGAAAACGCCTACTTCCCCATGCTGATCCCGTACAGCTTCCTTATGAAAGAAGCCGAACACGTTGAGGGCTTTGCGCCCGAAGTCGCGCTCGTCACGCACGTCGGGCAAGCCGAGCTTCCCGAACAACTCGTCATCCGCCCCACCAGCGAAACGATCATCTGCGACATGTACGCAAAATGGGTGCAGTCGTACCGCGACCTGCCGCTCCTTATCAACCAATGGGCAAACTGCGTGCGTTGGGAAAAGACGACCCGCCCCTTCCTCCGCACGAGCGAATTTTTATGGCAAGAGGGTCACACCGTTCAC
>JAIEBL010000011.1 GCA_029069015.1 Clostridiales bacterium | reverse complement strand
TCTTTATTGAAATTTATTTTATTGAGGGCATCTTCATATTGATCCTTATATTCTTGCTCCATACTGTTTAATACGTCATATTCGTCTTTTAATTCTTTAAACTGCGCTTCGTAATCACCTAAAAATTCCCCGTCCGAAATTTGTCTGTTCAATTCACGGTAACGGTCAATTTCATACTGTTTTGCATCTTTAAGGCCCTCCATTTTATCTTTGTATTCAGCCTCGGTCTTACTATATTCTGCAAGTTTTTCATTATAGTCCTTGATTTTTTCTTGCGCTTCGGTAATTTGCTTCTCTTTTTCCCGCATTTTTTGCTCTTTCCAAGCGCCGTACTTTTTCTTTTTATCGATTGTATGTTGTTGATACTCTTTAAATTCCCGATGCAATTCATAAAATTCTTTGATATCGAAAGACCAAGTAAATCCCAGAGCAAATTTAATTGTTCCTTTAACCGGCTTAAAAACGAATTGTATCTGTATTTGAGCCGGACCGATATCGAAAGAAAATTTTCGGTCCTCCATAAAGATTAGGTCTAAAATTGCGTTAATAAACTTTTCCGTGCCGGTATTCACTTTTACCATTTCGCCCGTGCCGGCTTGCTCGTTGCCCACCGTCAACACGTCGTCGGAGCTGGATTCTCTTTGCTGCATTTCTTGCGCCATAAGCTCGGATTTTACGATTTGGCGCAACTGTTCTGTTTCTAATTTTTGAACTTCTAAAAGCAACGGATATTCTTTTGAAAAAATACCGTTATAAAATATCTGCACGGCAAAAGCAGAGCCGCTTAACCCCTCGAAATCTATAAACGGAATTGTATTGATGGGACTGTAATAGCTGATTTTCCCGTCAATAAGCAGCATATAGCCCTCGGCTTGGACGTTGCTTCGGATTTCTATTTGGTTATACGTCTCCAATTCGTTTTCCAACACGTAGCAAGGCTGTGACAGCAAGTTGAACTGTGTCATCTGATATGTAAATAAGACCGAAGTGATTTCTATATCGTCACTCGGACGTTTTAAGTAAACGGTCTTGTTTTCCTCCGCCGCCATATCTTCCGTATAAAGAAATTCAATATGCGGATTATAGAGCTCCTTATCGTTACTGCCGATCTTTTCTATGAAAAGCTCATAAACGTCTTCTACGAGCGTAACTTTGACAGTACCGTCTTTCGTGGTAAAACGAGGCACCCCGTTAAGCCGCACTATGGCGTTGGGAATAGGCTCGTTCGTCAATTTATCGAGAACTGTTACGGTAAATTTGACTTCCCTGTTCTCGGTGGATCGGGTAGCGGTTTCTTGCGCTGTTTCTTTCGAATTGTTCGAAGACGTTTTATCGTAATACGTGGTATACGTATCGTCTGCGATTTTTGCGATAGGCGTGTCGCCGTCTTGATTTTTCATACAATCGCTCACCGCCGCTGCCGTACTGCTACATGCGGAACAGAAAAACACCACGACCATTAAAAGCGAAACTATAATTGACTTTATCCCTTTCATCACCGTTTTCTCCTACGTTGTCGTTGATTATAAGTATAGACCGTCTGAGCCGTATTGCCCCGAACCGCCGGGGGTTTTGTCCTTTTTCCTCGTCCCCGGAGTGCCCGGCGCACCGCCGGTTCCGGGGACACTGCCGTTGCCGCCGTCACCGCCGCTACCCGCATTACCGCCGGGATAATTACTACTCGAATCGCCGCCGTTGCCCCCGCGACCGCCGTTGCCGCCTGCGCCGTAGCTGCCTTTTGCGCCCGGTTCGCCTTGAGAAACCGTTGTTGCACCGTTTACCGAAACGTTCGCGGCGGCCTGACCGCTGCCGCCGTCGCCGCCTTCACCGCCGTCGCCGCCACGGCCTCCGTTACCGCCGGGCGCACAATGACCCGCTGTCAAGGGCACCCCGTCGCCGCCTTTGCCGCCGTTGCCGCCGTCGCCGCCTTTGCCCCCTTGACCGCCCGTCCCGCCGTCGCCGCCGATAAGACTTAAATCGGAGCAATAATTGTAAATAGAATTTGCGTATATAGCATAACCGCCGATGACTCCGTCCTGACCGCGGCCGCCGTCGCTACCGCTACCGCCTTGGCCGCCGTTTCCCGCGCCGCCCTTGCCTTCGGTACTCTTACCGTTAGCACCGTCATCACCGTTTTTGCCGTTGCTACCTACGTCGCCCGTACCGCCTTTGCCGCCTTTTACGTATAATTTGTCCCCAACGAGAATTACCCGACCGGCGGAATATATTGCATCGGCGCCTTTCTTTCCGACAGAACCGTTACCGCCATACACGGAAGCGCTTCCGATAACGGTCACTTTTAAATCGCCGCTATTGACTTTTATCGCAACATTATTCGATCTCGCTTTTAAAGAAATATTGTGCAGATATACGTCGGTACTGTTCGCCGAATCCCCCTCGAATTCCAAGCTGAACGGCTTGTTCGAACCGAGACTGCTTCCACCGTACACATAGAGAGTTCTAACGGCGTTCACTTTCCCTACGGGTGACGACGTGCCGTTTGCAAAATCGAATAAAACCACGGAATTCCGATCATCTTCCACAGACTGCTGCGATGCTGCTGTATCTATGCCGGAAAACTTATTTACGCCGGGAAGCTTATAGCTGTATTCGCCGAATCCTTCGTCAAGGTATACCGTATAGCCGATCGTAAACTCACCCTTTAACGTAGGGTTATATAATTGCATTCTCATAGTGGGGTTGTCGGTACTAAACGTTTTCTCAATCGATATACCCGACGTGTGTTGTATTTTGTACTGCACCTTTTTCACTAATTTAATGGGATTCGGTTCATCCTGCGGCGCAAGAGATTCCAGCCCGGTAATTAACCCGTCGCTGTCAATACGCGCACCTTTTATTTCCGCGATATACTTCGACTGTATGACGATCTCGGTAAGCGCAGACGTCACCCCGCCATACTGTGATTTTACGTATACGTAAAATCTTTTGGTAACCGGGGCTTTCTCTTGAACAGTGAGCAGGCTTCCGTCAAAAGTAAAGTATTGATTATTTATACCCGCTTCTAATTTATAAGACACGCCGTCCACTTGATAATAGATATCCAAATATACGATATCGCCGTAGGTTGCTTTGAGCGCTTTATCCGCTGCGTGCGCAAAAGCACGCAACGATATTTGGCTGGCCTGTTGCAGCTCAATTTTAGAATACTCTTTGTACGCGCCGATACTGTCCGCGGGATAATTCGCCGAATCATAAATAGCACCGCGACAAGTCGTTGCTACTTTCGGATCGGTCGCCGCCTTCGCAAGCTCCGCACCGAGTTGCGAGATCGCAACTTTTTCTTCCGATACCTTGATGGTATATTCAAAGGCAACGTCACCGCCATACGGTGTTACGCGCAATTTTACCGTGCAAGGCTTATCGGCTTCTAATATATATGCATCGTCACTCTTATAAAACTTAACATTGTTATGCGTAACGTCGTATTTTGCGTCATCGTTAATGATGACTGCTTCTTTATTTAACGATTCGACCGATAAGATCTCGGCAATGAATTCTTTATAGGTCGCCGAAAAAGGAAGCATATTAAACTCGATACGCATCTTTTGGCTCGTTTTGAAATCATTCCCCGTCGTACCGATCCATTCGTTCGGCACTGTTTGAATTTGCTTGGTGATCTCCGCTTGGGTCACGGGATTTCTCAACAAAGATATCGTTATCGTACGATAAACGCCGTCGGCAGCAGCCTTAACCGTGACGTTCCCTTGCACGTTCGCCGCTTTGTTGTCTTTCAGCAATACGCTGTCGATCTGCACGTAAAGACGGCCGTCTATAATTTGCGCAACGCAATTTTCGATCGCTGCCACAGAATAAGTTATATCGGGATACGTGGCATTCGCGGGCAAAATATCTGCCGTAAGGTCAAGTTCGCCCTTCCGATAATCGGCGTTTAAAATTAACTCGCTACCCGTAGTAAACACAATATCTTTTACAGGTTGTTTATTGATCGTAATGCAAAAATCACGGATTTGACCGTCGGCAATAAACCGTACCGTCGCCTTCCCCGGTTTCGAAGCATAAAGGCGTCCGTTTTCTATCCACGCATTATCTTGTCCGGCTATAACCACGCTCTCTATCGACGGGTACGTGGCATTCGCGGGAAATACTCTTGCATTCAGTTCAAGGCTATCCGTATGTATAAACTCTGTTCCGTCAAATAATATATCCGTTACAGCCAACTTCGCAATCTCGATCGTAAAATCACGGTATATGGTATCGGCATATACGCGTACGGTAACGTCGCCGACCATCGGACAAGTCAGAACGTTTCCGTCGGAGATCGTCGCGCCCAACCGATTGTCCAAAACTTCATAGCGCACGGATTTGTAGGTCGCATTGGCCGGTCTGACTACGCTTTTGAGCGTCAATTTTTCATTGACGATTACGCTTTTGGCGTTAACAAGCACAATATCCGTAACAGGCTCTTTGATGGCGTTAATTATAATATCCCGAACGGTTCCGTCTGCTTCCGCTCTGACTTTGATGACGCCGGGCTTATCCGCAAACAAAACATTCCCGATTATTCTCGCATTCGTACCGTTATCGGATAGTATCGAATACTCAATATGCCGATACGTTGCATTATTCGGATACACCATTGCCGTAAGAACAAGTTGTTCTGTTATTTTAAACGTAGTGTCGCACGTAAAAGCAATTGCCTGTACCGGAATAACATCCTTTTCGTCAACGGTTTTCAAGACTTCGACCACTAAATCGGCGAAGACGTTATCTGCCCATGCGCGTATAATAATTTCGCCCTCATGCTCCGCAGTCAACACGCCATCGGTAATTTGGGCAGACGCCGAATCGTCGATAATTTCAAAATCGACTCTTTTAATCGTTGCATTGGCAGGCAATACGCTTGCAGACAACAACAACTTATCCGAACAAATAAACGAATCTTCGCACGTGAAAAACACGCGTTCAACGGGAACTTTGATTACCGAAATATCGATATAACGACTTATCCCGTCGGCCACCGCTTTAATTCTTACTTTCCCGTCGCGGCTTGAATATAAGATACCGTCTATTATCTCCGCCCCTATCGGATTTTCCGCCAATTCATATACGATATCCGAATACGTTGCGTTTTTAGGCAGCACGCGCGATTTAAGAACCAATTGATCGCCCGCAATAAACGAATTCTCCATTTGGAACACAATATCCGTGACAGGCTCTTTTGTTACTTGAATGGTGCATTCATCGCTGTAAATACCGTCTACCCATGCACGGACAACGATTTCCCCGACGCTCTCCGCATACAATTTGCTATAAACTATTCTTGCGCCCTTTGTTGTCGTAGACACCACTTCATAACACACTGTTTTGTCGGTTGTCGTTTTCGGATAAATATCGACGTTTAAATCAAGCGATTCCGTAACTTTGAATTCCCGTTTGGATTTCAGCGTCACTTTCTCAGCCGAAGTTTTAACGATTTCTATGGGCATACTATCCGATATGGTCGGATTGTCTGTCGACGTCGCCGTAACAATAATTTCAGAACCTATCGGCGCATTTTCCTTAATATAAAGCTTTCCGTTATCGCTTATCTCTGCGTAGGATGAATTAACGCTGTATGTCACGTTGCGATCGGTTGCATTATTGGGATATACGATCGCTTCGAAGGCTGTTTCGGACGCGACTCGAAGCTGCGTAACGTTGTCAACGCTGCGAAGCGTTACTTTTTCTACCGGGATTTTGACTACTTTTACGTATAAGTCGGCTGTCTTATTTTCAATCTCGGCTCTGATAACCGCAACGCTGCCAACCGAAGCATTCGCACTTATTGTTATCTCCTGCCGCTCCTCGTCCAACATCAAAATTTCACGTCCGGACAGAACCGAATAATCAACGTGCTTTTGCGTTGAATGCTTGGGCGAAATTACCGTCGCAAAACTCACCGTTCCGCCGC
>JAIEBL010000109.1 GCA_029069015.1 Clostridiales bacterium | reverse complement strand
ATCGCTGTCCGCGCTCGCAATGTACACCTTGTGCGGCGGAGGCGAACAATACTTTTTGAAAATATCCACCATGGCGGCAACGCCCTTGGTCGCGCCGATCTCCTGTTGCATAACTACGAGCGCGCCCGCTTTATCGAAATGCAGTATGGGCTTTATGTTGAGCGCAGTGCCGATATACGCCGACGGGCCCGAAACTCTGCCGCCGCGCTTTAAGTGCATAAGGTCGTACGGCATAAACCACGTGTGAACGTGATTAACGAAGTTTTCGAGATATTTAACAGCCTCTTCCGCACTTACGTCCTCGTCGCGCAATCTCTGCGCTTCGTCTACTACAAGCCGCGTAGCTACAGTCGCGGCGAGCGAGTCTACAATATAAATATGCCGTCCCGTTTTTTCGAATATCTCGTTTGCAACCTGACGCGCCGAAAGCGGCGAAGTGGTAATTCCCGAGGAAATAGTGATATGCACTATATCCCCCTCATACTTCTCGATAAGACCACCGAAGAACTCTTCGTAATCGTTTTGAGTTACCTGCGAGGTAGTAGGCATTTCCCCGCCGCGTATCTTGGCGTAAAAATCCTTGATTTGCTCGTCGCGCGTAAACTCGTCACGATGCTCTTCGCCCTCTATGGTGTAGTATGTGGGTATGTATTCTATGCCCCGTTCTTTAAGTTCGCTGCGAAATATATCGCAGACCGTATCGGTCGATAATGTGAATTTCACTTATCTGTCCTCCTTAACAACTATACTATACAATACGCTCGGGGGTTTTTCATAGTGTTTTACCAAATTTATCCGTATAAAAAGGTAATTATTTAAAAAATTATACATTTGACCATTAGTTGTGTCATTTTTAAATCAGCATGTTTTCCGTACGTTTCCGACCGCTCGCGCAAGCGTTTCGCGCTTTTCCGTCAAAATCAGTCGAATACTTACAAAAGCAGTCTTTTTACGCACGTATGCGAAACTTGAAAATATACCGTGAAAATGGTATAATTTTATTAAATCAGCAAGAAAAAAGGAGCGCAAACGAATAATGAAAATCAGAGTAATGGTATGCGACGACAACGAAGAATTTGTGGCTAACGCGCGTTCGCATTTTGCCGTTTCGGACAAAATAGAGCTTGTGGAAACCGCGTCCAACGGCAAGGACGCATTGGAGCGGTTGGACTCGGTTCGACCGGACGTATTACTGCTCGACTTAGTTATGCCGACGCTTGACGGTTTTTCGGTACTCGAGCGATTGAACAAAGGCAATATGAAAGTTATAGTGGTTTCTGCGCTCTCGCAAGACGCGTTTATATCCAAGGCAATGAACCTCGGCGCGGACTTTTACATGATGAAACCCGTTTAGTTCAACGTTCTCGACGAACGAATAATCGAGGCGGTCAAATCCAAACGCCCCAAGGCAAAAAACAGATCGATGGACGAGAAAATAAGCAATATCTTTATAACCGTAGGCATACCCGCGCACATAAAAGGCTATCAATATTTGCGCGAAGCGATAAAGATGACTATAGACAGCCCCGAAATAATAAACTCCATTACCAAAAAGCTTTATCCGGAGGTTGCCGAGCACTTTAACACAAGTCCGAGCAAGGTCGAGCGCGCGATACGCCACGCTATCGAAGTGGCTTGGAACCGCGGCAAGATAGAGAACATAAATACACTGTTCGGCGTGCGCGTATACAACCACAATGAAAAACCCACTAACGGCGAGTTTATCGCGCTCGTCGCCGACAAAATGCTGTTGGAAAGCGTTTAATTAAAATTAAAAAAGGACGGCATGCCGTCCTTTTTCTTTACTGTTCTATTTCAATTGTCTTAATAACGATGGGCTGAAGCGGGATATCCGAATAGTACTGCCATCTGCCCGTTTTTACTTTGCCGTACTTAACGGCAACCTTTATACTCTCCTCGTCGCGGCACTTGCCGAATGCGGCGTATTCGCCGTCCAAAAACGGCGTATCGGCAACGCAGATAAAGAACTGGCTGGACGCGCTGTCCTTAACCTGTGTGCGCGCCATGGATATAACGCCCTTCTCGTGCTTGATCGGGTTATTGACGCCGTTGCTTTTGAACTCGCCTTTTATGGACGGCGCGTTTTTATCCACCAAGCCGCGGCGCTCGTCCCAAACGAATCCGCCACCTTGAATCATAAATTTGTCTATAACGCGGTGGAAGCATAAGCCGTCGTAAAACTTAGCCTTGCAAAGATTTACGAAATTGTTTACGGTTATCGGTGCAAGCTCGGGATAAAGCTCGAGATTGATTACGTTACCGTCGTTAAACGTGATTTTTGCGTTGATGGTTTTTGTATTCGCCATAATAAACTCCTATTGAACCTTTAAATTATATGGGTGTTACCCCAAGTAAGTATATTATAACATTACACGGCTAACAAAAACAACGTTTTTGTTTTGCTGAAAGCAAACTTATTTGCTAAAGGCAAATAAGAGCCGTACGTTGTAATGCGTCGTGAAAAAGCCCTTGCAAACAAGCTTTTTCACTCCTATTATAATTGACCGCGCTCGCAAATGTCAAGAGCCTTTAATATTTCGCTTGAAGTTTCTGCAAAATTTACCGCCGTGCGCAGTTGCTTGCCGCACCGCACGCCCGAGAAATAATGGACAAAAAACTTCCGCGCTTGAAACACGGTATACCGCTCATCAAAATACTTAAGTAGCAATTCCACGTGCCGCCGTGCCGTCGAGAACGGATCTATTATCTTGCCCGCGAACACCGACGGATTTTTGAGCGCCGCGCGCCCTATCATTACCGCCGCAAACGGCGGCAACATATTTACGTCCGTCAAATCGCCGTTT
>JAIEBL010000108.1 GCA_029069015.1 Clostridiales bacterium | reverse complement strand
GTATATCAATATGGACCCCGGCACGATGAGCCCGTACCAACACGGCGAAGTATTCGTGACTGAAGACGGCGCGGAAACGGATTTGGACTTAGGACACTACGAGCGCTTTATCGACGAAAACCTCAATAAGTACAGCAACCTTACCACGGGCAAGGTGTATTGGAACGTGCTCGAAAACGAACGCAAGGGCGTGTATAACGGCGAAACCGTACAGGTCATTCCGCACATCACCAACGAAATCAAAAAATTTATCTATTCGGTGGGTAAGAAAATCAACGCCGACGTCGTGATCACCGAAATCGGCGGTACGACGGGCGACATCGAAAGCTTGCCGTTTATCGAAGCGATCCGCCAGGTCAGCAACGAGGTGGGCAGAGAGAACTGCCTGTTCGTGCACGTTACGCTTGCGCCCGTTATCAAGTCGAGCGGCGAAATGAAAACCAAGCCCACGCAGCACAGCGTGAAAGAATTGCAATCCTTGGGCATTACGCCCAATTTGGTCGTGATCCGTTGCAGCCAACCCATCGGGGAATCGGCGCGTCAGAAAATCTCCATGTTCTGCAACGTGCCCGCCGATTGCGTTATCGAAAACCGTGACGTTTCCATTCTGTACGAAGCGCCCATTATGCTCGAAGACAGTCACTTTACCGAAATCGTATCGCGCGAGTTAGGGCTCCCCGAAACGCCGCCCGATTTGTCGGTTTGGAAGGAAATGCTCGTAAAAGCCCATTCCCGCGACAAGACGGTCGTTATCGGGCTTGTGGGGAAATACGTCAAAATGTTTGACGCGTACCTTTCCATCGTGGAAGCGCTCACACACGCAGGCATTGCAAACAGCGCGAAAATCGATTTGCGTTGGTTGGACGCCGAGCGCATCACGTCCGCTACGGCGGAAGAAATCTTGGGCGATTGCGACGGTATCATCGTTCCCGGCGGCTTCGGCGACCGCGGTATTGAAGGCATGGTGTGCGCTGCCGCATACTGCCGCGAACACAACGTGCCGTATTT
>JAIEBL010000107.1 GCA_029069015.1 Clostridiales bacterium | reverse complement strand
TATTAATCAATATATGAAAATCAGCGAACGCAGGACGCCGCTTGCGATGAACGAATTTTCTTCCAATCCGGCGGATGCGTTGCAAAATATTGCGTACGATGCGTGCGGCGAGGAAACGGTGGGATTGTTCGAGCCCGAGGCGGACGCGGCCGCGCAAAAGTTTTTTACCGACAAGCAGAAAGAAGGCTTTACGGCGAGCGTGGCTAAATGGGATGCGGCGTTTGCAAAAGAGGGCATCGTTGCGTTTCATGCCATCTATCTTTGCCCCAAAACGCGTCACGCGCAGCAAGGCTTGTTCCTTTCCATGCATTGGCTGGAAGACAAAAAGGAAAAATACTATCAGTACCACAACGGTTGCACGGAATGCGGTACGCAGCTCGTGCTCGTAGACGACCGCAACGTCGGCTTTATGCATGAGGGGTTGAAAACGATTGCCCGTTGCAACAAATGCAATTCGCAGCTCGTCGTAGACGGCGTAAGCTTTAAACTACCCGAAAAGCCGCAAGCGCAACCCGAAAAACCGCAGTAAAAAGGTCCCGCCTTTAAAAGAAGCGGTAAGGGAAACGGCGGGTATCAGCTTGGTAGAGTAAACAAGCCCCGCCCATTAAAGAAATAAAAAAGACCGTGAACTTTTCGTTCACGGTCTTTTTTGTACAAAGGAGTAATTAAATGTTCAGCAGACGCAAAATGTGGCCGCCGAAGATCATCATGATCAAATCGATGAGCCAAACGATCCAGCCGCCGAAGATGATGCGGAGAATACCTGCGACGATTTTGCCTTCCGAGAAACGGGTAACAATGCCGAGGATCCACGCCGTGATGGGGATGATCGCAAGAATGATGCTCACCAAACGACCAAGACCAAAGTAATCCTTACTACTAGCCATGATACAACTACCTCCTTTAATTATTTTTCACATATTCATATGATACCATATGGTTTAGAATTTGTAAATGATTTTTTACAAACTTTTGGTACAAAAACGCAACTTTTGCCGCACGGTAGCACATAAACGCCGATAAACGGCGGGATGGTCGCTGCCGTTTGCGCTTATCTTAATATATACATTATATATAACGTTGCTTGGCATACAAAAACTGCGTTTTTGTTTTGCTACCGCACAACCTTATTTGCGAAACGCAAATAAGTGCCATACGTTGCAATCTCGTTCGCAAAACCTTTGCAAGCAAGTTTTGCTCACTTCTATATATAGAAAGAAAAAGCTTGTTTCATGCGCGTAAAAACCCACCTTAAAACAGTTGACTATAAAAGAGCGGTTGTGCTAAAATACTTAGGTGCACGCTGAAAAAGTGTGCATGTTTGTCTGCGCACTTTTCGGCTTGGAGAAAAGAGTGCGGCAAAGCGGGGCGGTGACCGTAAAAGGGAAGCAACCCCGAAGAAACAAAACTTCCTACCCGGCCGAGCGCAAGATGCTTTGTTCCCCGAAAAAGGGGCGAGGGAAATGCGTGAGGAAAAGAATCGTTTTCGGGTGGGGCAAGACTACGTCAAAAAGGAGGTAGAGTAATAATGCCTACGATTAACCAGCTGATTCGGAAAGGGCGTGAAAAGGTGCAGTTCAAATCGCTTAGCCCGATTTTGGACAACAACCCGCAAAAGCGCGGCGTTTGCCTTTCGGTAACGACCACGACGCCTAAGAAACCCAACTCGGCAATTCGTAAGATTGCAAGGGTTCGTCTTGTAAACAAGATGGAAGGCACGGTTTACATTCCCGGTATTGGGCACAATCTGCAAGAACATAGTGTCGTGCTGATTCGTGGAGGCAGAGTGAAGGATTTGCCCGGCGTTCGGTATCATATCATCCGCGGTGCACTAGACACGGCAGGTGTGGCCAAACGCAAGCAAGCTCGCTCGAAGTACGGTGCGAAACGCGCCAAGTAATTTTTCTTTTTTTGATTTGCGTGACGGAGGAAAACCGACGGCGCGAAAAGAACAGAAAAATAACGTTTTCCGTAAAAGATACGGACGGTGCAACGCACCCTAAAACGATTTTATAAGGAGGTAAAAACAATGCCCAGAAGAAACAGACCGCCCAAGCACGACGTTCTGCCCGATCCTATTTACGGCAGCAAGGTTATCACCAAGCTCGTTAACCAAGTTATGCTCGACGGTAAAAAAGGCACGGCGCAAGCAATTGTGTACGATGCTTTCGATATTGTAAAAGAAAAGCTGAATCTCGAACCCATGGACGTTTTCACGCAGGCGCTTGAAAACATTAAGCCGCTCCTCGAAGTAAAGGCGCGCAGAGTAGGCGGTAGCACCTACCAAGTTCCCATGGAGATCCGTCCCGAACGCCGTCAGACGTTGGCGATTCGCTGGATGGTAATGTTTGCCCGTAAGCGCAGCGAAAAGACGATGGACGCAAAGCTTGCAGGCGAGATCATGGACGCATACAACAATGCGGGCGCATCGGTAAAACGCAAAGAAGAGATGCACCGTATGGCAGAAGCAAACAAGGCGTTTGCACATTATCGTTGGTAATTTAAGAAGAGAGAAAAGCTATGGCAAGACAATACAGTTTGGAAAACGTCCGTAATATAGGTATTATGGCGCACATCGACGCGGGCAAGACGACCACGACGGAACGCATTCTATATTATACGGGCAAAACGCATAAAATCGGCGAAGTGCACGAGGGCGCTGCCACGATGGACTGGATGGTGCAGGAGCAAGAACGCGGCATCACCATTACGAGTGCGGCGACCACCACGCAGTGGCGTGTGGGCAACGGGCCGATGACGCGTATCAATATTATCGACACCCCCGGCCACGTGGACTTTACGGTAGAAGTAGAGCGCAGCTTGAAAGTACTCGACGGTTCGGTCGCAGTCTTCTGCGCGCGCGGCGGCGTACAACCCCAATCCGAAACGGTTTGGCGGCAAGCGGACAAGTACGGCGTACCCCGCATTGCCTACGTAAACAAGATGGACCGCGACGGCGCGAACTTCTTTAACGTAATGGATATGATGCGTACCCGTCTGAAAGCGACGCCCGTGGCAATTCAGCTTCCCATCGGCGCGGCGGACACGTTCGTCGGCGTAATCGACCTCGTGACCATGAAAGCCGATATCTACAAAGACGACCTCGGCACGGTCATGGACGAAACGGATATTCCCGCAGAGCTTCAGGCACAGGCGAAAGAGTACCGCGCAAAGCTTCTCGAAATCGTTGCCGAAGCGGACGATGCGCTTATGGAACGGTACTTCGAGACGGAAGGCGCAGACTTCACGGTCGAAGAGATCAAAACGGCACTTCGTAAGCTTACGATCGCCATGAAGATCAACCCCGTAACCTGCGGCAGCTCGTTCAAGAACAAGGGCGTGCAAAAGCTTCTCGACGCGATCGTAGATTATATGCCTTCGCCCGTGGACATTCCGCACGTGAAAGGCACGCTCATGGACGGCGAAACGGTGGAAGAGCGCGAAACGAGCGACTCCGCTCCGTTCTCGGGTCTTGCATTCAAGATCATGGCAGACCCGTTCGTAGGCAAACTTGCCTTCTTCCGTTGCTATTCGGGTAAACTGAATGCAGGTTCGTACGTGCTCAACAGCACGAAGAACAAGAAAGAACGTATCGGTCGTATCCTTCTCATGCACGCGAACAACCGTAGCGAGTTGGACGAGATCTACGCAGGCGATATCTGCGCGCTCGTGGGCCTCAAAGACACCACGACGGGCGACACGCTTTGCGACACCGACAAGCCGATCGTGCTCGAAAGCATGGACTTCCCCGAACCGGTTATCCGCGTTGCAATCGAGCCCAAGACCAAGGCTTCGCAAGAAAAGATGACGATGGCGCTCTTAAAGCTTGCCGAAGAAGACCCCACGTTCAAGACCTATACCGATCAGGAAACGGGTCAGACGATCATCGCCGGCATGGGCGAGTTGCACCTCGACATTATCGTCGACCGCTTGCTCCGCGAATTCAAAGTGGAAGCGAACGTCGGTAAGCCGCAAGTTGCGTACCGCGAAGCGATCCGCAAGCAAGTGGAAGTGGAAGGCAAGTACATCCGTCAGTCGGGTGGTAAAGGTCAATACGGTCACTGCAAGATCATCATGGAACCGCTTGAACCCGGCAAGGGTTACGAGTTCGAAGATAAGACGGTGGGCGGCAGCATTCCGAAGGAATACATCCCCGCGATCGACAACGGTATCCGCGAGGCAAAGATGAGCGGCATTTTGGCGGGCTACGAATGCGTGGACTTCAAAGTAACGGTCATCGACGGCTCGTACCACGAAGTTGACTCCTCGGAAATGGCGTTCAAGATCGCAGGATCGATGGCTTTTAAAGAGGGTATGCGCAAAGCGGACGCGGTTTTGATG
>JAIEBL010000106.1 GCA_029069015.1 Clostridiales bacterium | reverse complement strand
TCGTTTTCGTAAGGCGTGTTGTACAGTTCGTCTGCCGAAAGCGAGAATACGGGTTTTCCGTCTTCGTCGAATTTGATACGCATAACGTGCGCATGGCGGTTATGATCGTACAGCGAGTTGCTGGTGTTGAATCCGGGGTAATCTCTGAAATGGACAATGCAGAGCCATTCGTCGTTATCGCCTTTTACGAAGCTGTTGTGTCCGGGGCCGTAAATACCGAGCGACGGGTCGGATTGGAATACGGGTTCGTCATATTTCTTCCAATTCCCAAGATCGAGTTGATCGGCGTCTTCGTTGATTTCCAGCATGCCCATGCAGTAGTTTTCATCGGTGGCAGAACCGGAGAACGTAACGTAAATCTTGCCCGCATGTTTCAGTACGGCAGGACCTTCGTCTACGTTTTGTCCGCCACCCTTTTCCCACCAGTATTCGGGCGTGGTGATCATGATGGGTTTGGTTTTCAGTTTGAAGGGTGTTGCCAGTTCGGCAAGATACAGATTGGAGGAGTTCGGCTTTTCCGCCCAGATGGCATACCATCTGCCTTTATTTTCATATACCGTCATATCGAGCGACATGCCGATCTGAAACGCTTGGGTATCACCGTCTGCCGGTTCGATGGGGCCGACCTTCTCCCATTCGTCGTTCATGGGATCGTTGCCTTTGCAACGGAGTGCGCGGCATTTGATTTCCCATGCGTTTTGGGGGTTTTCGCTTGCGGCATAGTAGATGACCCATTGCCCCATAACGTAGTGCATTTCTGGCGCCCACACGTGGTTGATGCCGGTATTTTCACGCAACCAAATGATTTTGGGTTGCGCCGTAGCAATGCCGTTTACCGTATCGGCGCTGCGAAGCTCGATGCGGTCGTACTCGGGGTAAGAGCCCGTGAAGTAATATTTGCCCGTGTTGGGGTCTTTACAAAGATAGGGGTCGGCGCGGAGCGTTACGAGAGGCGAGAGGTAATCGATCGCCGTGTCCGCTTTTACGCTTTGAGCCGTTTCGCTTACGGGCGCGATCGAATCGAGCGCCGAAACGGGCGAAGGCGTCTGTGCGCCGACAAGCGTCGTTTGCGTGGTTTCCGCCTGCGGCGTATAGCCTTCTTCCGCTTTTTTGCCGCAACCCGAAAGCCCAAAGCTTCCAAGCAGCATTGTTCCTGCAATCAAGCCCGATATCAAAGCTTTTTTCATCATTTCCCTCCATATTCCCTTATACGGCGTCTATTCCGTATATATAATAGCGTTATAAATATAACACTTACCTCGCTATATTATAGCATAGAACAAAACAAAAATCAATAGGTTGCCGAAAAATTTTTTCAGAAATTCACGCCGCGCATGCGCTTATCAGGCTCTTAAATTGCATATGGAAAATATTCAGTTTAAGCAAGCGCCGTCTTGACAGTTTTGTACCCTCTTTCTATACTGACCATAGTATAGTATATTATTTTTTTCCAAGTATAAGAGAGGGAGAGTTATGAGGACGAAGGGCGTGAAAGGAAAGCTTGTGTGCCTGTTGCTTTTGGTGCTGTCGGCGTTTGCCGCCACGGCGCTTGCATGTAGCAAGCATGCGCATACGTACGCTTCCGACTGGACCTACGATCAATCGTCGCACTGGCACGCTTCGACGTGCGGGCACGCAGGGGATATTTCCGCAAAGGCGGCGCACGATTTTGCGTCGCAAATCGTACCGACGTGCGACGGAGAAAACTATATGTTATATACCTGCATGTGCGGTTTTTCGTATATTGCGAACCCGGACGATGCGGGGCACACCTATAACGCCACTTATTCGTTTGATACCGAAAAGCATTGGTTCGAGGCGAACTGTTCGCATACGGGGCTTCGATTGGGCGAAGCGGCGCACACCTTTACCGTAACGGTGGTTGCGCCCTGCACGGTAGACGGCTACACGTTGCACGCTTGCGCTTGCGGCTATTCCTATAAAGATACGCCCACGGCGGCGACCGGCATTCATGCGTTCGATACCGAACGTTGGGTAAGCAACGATACCGAGCATTGGCATCCTGCGATTTGCGCACATACCGTGGAAACGAGCGGGAAAGCTGCGCACGATTATTCCGATACGGTCGTAAAGCCCACCGAAACGGTAGGCGGCTACACCGAGCGTACCTGCGATACGTGCGGCTATCAGACGGTCGCAAACGAGACGCAACCGCTTCTTACGTTTGCCGTCAGCACGGATAAACAAGGCTATAAAGTGGCAAGCTCGAATATCGACGGCGAGGTTGAGATCGCTATTCCTGCGACGTACAACGGCATCGCCGTTACCGAGATTTCGGCGGGCGCGCTTGCGGGCACGTCGATCACCAAGCTTACCATCCCGAGCAGCGTCACCGCGCTTCCCGTAGGGCTTTGCGAGGGTTGCACCTCTCTTACCGAGGTCAAAATCGAATCGAACCTTCAGAAAATTCCCGCATCCGCTTTTAACGGTTGCGAAAATCTAGAAAGCGTGACGATTCCTTCGTCTGTAACCGAGATCGGCGCGCTTGCATTCAAAGGCTGCGCGAAATTGACCGTTGATGCGCTTCCCGCTTCTTTGCAGGTGGTGGGATTGAGCGCCTTTAACGGTTGCGCCGCGTTAAACGTTGCGCTTCCCGGTACTTTGCGTGAAATCGACGAATATGCGTTTAAGGATTGCGCGTCGCTCGAGAGCGTGACACTTCCCGCTTCGCTCGTCGTTATGAAAGACCAGGCGTTCAAGGGTTGCACCTCGCTTGAGACGCTTACCGTAAACGCCCCGCTGATCGGTGTTTCGGCATTTGAGAACTGCACAAGCTTGCAAACGGTTACGTTGCAAAACGTGCAGGTTGTAAGTAGCGACGCCTTTAAAGGTTGTACTTCGCTTTCCGCGCTTACGCTTCCTGCTTCCGTTTACCACGTAGCGGCAGGTGCGTTCGACGGCACGGGGCTTATAACGGATGAGGACGGTGTTAACTACGCATGCGGCGTAGCTATAGGGTACAAAAGCGGGGCGGTTGCTTCGGTCACGCTGAAAGAAGGCACGGTCGGCATTGCCGAGGGTGCGTTCCGCGAGGGCACTGCACATACGTTGACTTCCATTACGCTCGGCGATTCGTTGCGGTTTATTTCCGCCAATGCGCTTCGCGGTTGCACGTCGCTTACTTCCGTAACGTTGCCCGCGAGCGTAACGACGATCGGCATGAACGCGTTCCGCGAGAGCGGTCTTGCGTCCGTTACGATCGGCAGCACCGTTAAAACGGTGGGGGACTATGCGTTCTTCGATTGCAAGTCGCTCACGGAGGCGAACGTTTCCGCCGAAAGCATCGGCGCATTTGCATTCGCACATACGGGCAAGGGGGAGGCGCCCAAAACAGCGCCCGATGACGCTTGCCTTGCGACGCTGACGCTGGGCGAGGGTGTGAAGACGATCGGCAGCAATGCGTTCCAATACTGCAAAGCAACGCAGGTGACGCTTCCGTCCACGCTTACTTTGATCGGGCAATACGCGTTTGCGGAAAGCGACCTTACTGCCGTTACGATTCCCGCGAACGTGACGAGGATCGGCGAATATGCATTCTTCGGTTGCGACGATTTGGCTTCCGTTTCCTTTGCCGTTACGAGCGGTTGGAAGGCGGGCAATACGGCGCTTGCCGCCGAGGAGCTTACGGTGGGCAATCTTACGTATACGTACGCAAGCAGAATTTGGACGCGCGCGTAAGTCGTCTTACCGTTCTGCCCGAAAAGCCTCTCGAGGACGGATATTTGTTTCAAAGATAAAAAGAGACTATCCGAGCATTAAAAAGCTTCTCGAGGACGGACGTTAGTTTGAAAGGGAAAAAGAAACTATCCGAGCATTAAAAAGCTTCTCGAGGACGGGCGTTTGTTTAAAAGGAAAAAAGAAACTATCCGAGCATTAAAAAAGTCAAAAATTTCTTGAAAATCGTTTGACTTTCCGAATAGGGTTGTGTATAATGATAGGGCTGTGCGCTGTGCACAGCCCTTTTTGCGGCGAATGGTGGTATAATCGTTCGCAGGACAGGTAAGAAACCGAAGGTTACTCGCAAATTCAGCACGGCGGGAGAACTTCGGCGGACCGAGTGCGGCAAGATACCGCGCGGCAGAGCGAAACGAAAAGCAAGAGGGAACGCAAAAAATCTGGCGTGGGTAAGCGCTAAGGCTTGAATGGCGAACCGACGGTACGGACCGTAAGGCGCAAACGGAAAACGGGCATATCATGAGTGCCCGAAAAAAAGTCGAAGCGATAGACCCACCCGAGCGCGTTGTAAGTATTGGCTCTGTAAAAGCTGAACGGAGGTAAAAGCAGTAAAATGGCAAGTCAAAAGATCAGAATTAAGTTAAAAGCCTATGACCATGACTTAATTGACCAATCGGCGGCAAGAATCGTGGAGACGGCAAAACGGACGGGTACGAAAGTTTCCGGTCCTATTCCGCTTCCCACCGACAAAGAAGTGGTGACGATTCTTCGTGCCGTGCACAAGTACAAGGACAGCAGGGAGCAATTTGAGCTGAGAACGCACAAGCGTTTAATCGATATTTACAGCCCCTCGGCGAAAACGGTCGACTCCCTTATGAAATTGGATCTCCCCGCAGGCGTGGATATCCAAATCAAGCTTTAAGGGGCTTTCGGGAGGATACGACAATGGAAAAAGCAATTATCGGAAGAAAGCTCGGTATGACCTCGATTTTCGACGAAACGGGTATTTGCATTCCCGTTACGGTTATTGCGGCGGGCCCCGTGCGCGTCGTGCAGAAGAAGACGGAGGAAAAAGACGGGTACAGCGCGGTTTTGGTGTCGTTTGAAGAAGCGAACAAAAATCAGAACAAACCCGAAGCGGGCGTATATAAGAAAGCGGGCGTTCCCGCGGGCAAAGTCCTCAAAGAATTCAAGTTCGCCGATACGGACAAGTATGAGATCGGCAGCGAGATCAAATGCGATATCTTTGCCGACGGCGACATGGTAGACGTCTGCGGGATCAGCAAAGGGCATGGCTTTTCGGGCGTCATCAAGCGCTGGAACCAACGCCGTTTGAAGATGACCCACGGTACCGGTCCCGTTCACCGCAGCGTAGGTTCTACGGGCGCGAACAGCACGCCGAGCAAGGTCATCAAAGGCTTGCATATGCCCGGCCATTACGGTCACGACAAGGTGACGGTACAGAACCTTAAAGTCGTAAAGGTAGACGTAAATCGCAACGTGCTCTTGGTGCGCGGCGCGATCCCCGGTCCGAAAGGCGGGTTGGTTACGGTTCGCGAAACCGTCAAATCGAAGTAAGGCGGAGGAAAGATAAATGCCAAGCGTAAAAGTATACAAGCAAACGGGCGAAGAAGCGGGCAATATCGAGCTCGACGACAGCGTTTTCGCCGCGGAATATAACGAAGCACTTATCCACCAGGCGGTGGTGGCACAGCGCAACAATGCGCGCCAAGGTACGAAGTGCGCATTGACGCGTACCGAAGTACGCGGCGGCGGCATCAAGCCGTGGCGTCAGAAGGGCACGGGCAGAGCGCGTCAAGGCTCTATCCGTTCGCCTCAATGGACGGGCGGCGGCGTCGTGTTCGCACCCAAGCCCCGCGACTTCTCGCAAAAGGTGAACAAGCAGGCAAAGCGCGGCGCGATTTGCTCGGCACTCAGCGAAAAGATCCGCATCGGCGAGTTCACGGTGGTAGACGAGATCAAGATCGAGCCCAAGACCAAAGAGATGGTCAAAGTGCTCTCGGCGCTGAAACTGCCTAAGAAAGTTTTGGTGGTTCTGACCGAAGCCGACGCGGCGGTGGTTCGTGCGGCGGGCAACATCCCCGGCGTTAGCACGCTCCCTTGCAATCAGATCAACGTGTACGATCTCGTAGCAAGCGGCACCTGCCTTATCACGAAGGAAGCCGTTAAGAAAATCGAGGAGGCATACAAAGCATGAACGCCTACGATATCATAAAAAAGCCCATTCTCTCCGAGAAGAGCTATGCGGGTATTCCCGATAAGAAATACACCTTTGCGGTCGATCCGCGCGCAACCAAGACGCAGATCAAAGCAGCGGTGGAAGAGATCTTCAAGGTGCAGGTTCTGAAAGTGAACACGGTGAACGTGCGCGGCAAGTATAAGCGGCAGGGAAGAAGCGAGGGCTACACCTCCAAGTACAAGAAAGCCTACGTACAACTTACCGCTTCCAGCAAGTCGATCGAATTCTTCGACAGTCTGGCATAACAGGGAGGTAAGATTATGGCTATTAAGAGATATAAACCCACTTCCGCGGGCACGCGGTTCAAAACGGTTGCGTCGTTCGACGAGATCACGCGCACGACGCCCGAAAAATCGCTTCTCGATACCGTGACCCGTACGGGCGGCCGCAACAACGTAGGTCGCATCACGGTGCGGCATATCGGCGGCGGCAACCGCATCAAATACCGCATTCTGGATTTTAAGCGTAACAAAGACAACATTCCCGCGCGCGTTGCGGAAATCGAATACGACCCCAACCGCACGGCATACATTGCGCTCCTTCATTACGCCGACGGCGAAAAGAGATACATTCTCGCGCCTCTGGGTCTTAACAAAGGCGACACCGTGATCAGCGGCGAGGGTGCGGACATCAAAGCGGGCAATGCGCTTCCGCTCTCGGCGATCCCCGTAGGCACGATGGTGCACAACATCGAAATGCAACCCGGCCGCGGCGGACAGATCGCCAAAGCGGCAGGCAGCGCGGCGCAGCTCATGGCGAAGGAAGGCAACTATGCCACGCTCCGTCTTCCCAGCGGCGAAATGCGCCTTATCCCGCTCGCTTGCAAGGCGACGATCGGACAGGTCGGCAACCTCGACCACGAGTTGGTTTCGTTGGGTAAAGCAGGCAGAAAGCGTCATATGGGCGTGAAACCCACCGTCCGCGGTGTTGTTATGAACCCCTGCGATCACCCGCACGGCGGCGGCGAAGGCAAGTCTCCGATCGGCAGACCCGGACCCGTATCTCCTTGGGGGCAACCCGCACTCGGATACAAGACGCGCAACAAGCACAAGGGTAGCAATCGCTTTATTGTAAAGCGCATTAACTGAGAGGTATAGAAAGCATGAGCAGAAGTGTTAAAAAAGGTCCTTACGTAGAAGAAAGACTGTATAACAGAGTAAAAGCGCAAGCTTCCTCGACGGACAAAAAGGTCATCAAGACCTGGTCGAGAGCTTCGACGATTTTCCCCGAATTCGTGGGTTGCACGATTGCGGTACACGACGGCAGAAAGCACGTGCCCGTATACTGCACCGAAGAAATGGTCGGGCACAAGCTCGGTGAATTCGCACCTACGCGTACCTTCAAAGGGCACGCAGGTGAAAAGACCTCGAAGGCGAGATAAGGAGCAAAACCACAATGGCAAAGAGAATGAAAGAAAAAACGCTCGCGCGCGAGCAAAACCGCGACACGCGGCCGCACGCGCACGCCAAGTATATTCGCATTTCGCCGTATAAGGTCCGCGTGGTGCTCGACACCGTTCGCGGCAAGTCGGTCAACGAAGCGCTCGCGCTGTTGCTTGCAACGCCCAAAGCGGCAAGCGAACCCGTGCGTAAGCTCATCGAATCGGCTACGGCAAACGCCGAGCACAACATGGGGCTTTCCCGCGAGGATCTGTTCGTGGCGGAGATTTTCGCCGACGGCGGTCCGATCTTAAAGCGTATGAACCCCGTAAGCAAGGGCAGAGCGTACCGTATCAATAAGCGCACGAGTCATATCACGGTCATCTTAGACACCGTGAAGGAGGCAAAATAGTATGGGACAAAAAGTTAATCCCCACGGACTTCGGGTAGGCGTTATCGCCGATTGGAATGCCAATTGGTATGCCGGCAAAAAAGATTTTGCTTCTTATCTGATTGAAGACCATAAGATCCGCGAGTTCATCAAAAAGAAGTACTTTGCGTACGGCATCTCCAAAGTGGCGATCGAACGCGCGCAAGGCAACGTGAGCATCAACATCCACACCTCCAAACCCGGTATGATTATCGGCGTGAAAGGTGCGGGCGTAGAAGAGCTTAAAAAGCAGCTTATCAAACTCGTTCCGAATAAGCAACTTCACATCAACATTTTGGAAGTGAAGCGCCCCGATATGGACGCCACGCTGGTTGCCGAAGGCATTGCGGCACAGCTTGAAAAGCGCAGCTCGTTCCGCCGCACGATGAAGCAGGCGATGGGCAGAGTTATGCGCAGCGGCGCCAAGGGCGTCAAGATCATGGCGGCAGGCCGCTTGGACGGCGCGGAAATCGCGCGCAGCGAGCACTACCACGAGGGTAGCATACCGTTGCAGACGCTTCGTGCCGACATCGATTACGGTGTTGCGACCGCACGCACGACGTTCGGCGCGATCGGCATCAAAGTCTGGGTCTACAAGGGTGAGATTTTGCCCAAAGCGAAAGAGCCGCAAGGAGGGCAGGAATAATGTTACTTCCCAAGAGAGTTAAGCACCGCAAGGTTCAGCGCGGCAGAATGAAAGGTAAGGCAAACAAGGGTAACGTGATCGCCTACGGCGAGTTCGGCCTTGTGTCGCTTGATCCGGGTTGGATCACTTCGAACCAGATCGAAGCTGCCCGTATCGCCATGACGCGTTACATCAAGCGTGGCGGGCAAGTGTGGATCGATATCTTCCCGCACAAACCCATCACGAAGAAACCCGCCGAAACCCGCATGGGCTCCGGCAAAGGCTCGCCCGAATACTGGGCGGCAGTGGTAAAGCCGGGCAGAGTTATGTTCGAAATGGCAGGCGTGAGCGAAGAAGTTGCGAGAGAAGCGCTTCGCCTTGCGTCGCACAAACTGCCTGTACGCTGCAAAATATGCAAGCGCGACGAACTTGTTTCCGCCGATGCGGCAACGAGCGCCGCTCCCGCCGATAAGGAGGAGAACGCATAATGAAAGCGAAAGAGATTCATGAAATGACAGACAACGATCTTGTAACGCGCCTTGGCGAATTGAAGCAAGAACTGTTCAACCTTCGGTTCAGCCACGCGACGGGTCAGCTTGCGAATCCCATGCAAATGGTCGTATGCAAGAAAGACATAGCGCGTATCAAAACGGTTCTCCGCGAGCGCGAGCTTGCCAAGAAGGCGTAAAGACGGAGGCGGAGGAAAGATATGGAAGCATTGGAAAGAAACAACCGCAAGGTGCGTGAAGGCATCGTAGTTTCCGACAAAATGGAGAAAACGATCGTCGTTGCCATTCGTGACAAGACGAAACACCCCTTGTATAAGAAGACCATCAACACGACGACGAAAGTTAAGGCGCACGACGAAAATAACGAAGCGGGCATCGGCGATAAAGTGGAAATCATGGAAACGCGTCCCATTTCGAAAGACAAGCGTTGGCGCTTGACCCGCGTCATCGAAAAGGCGAAGTAAGGAGAGGTGAATTATGATACAACCACAGACCTATCTTAAAGTTGCCGACAACAGCGGCGCCAAAGAGATCATGTGCATTCGTGTTCTCGGTGGCTCGTTCCGTCGTAGCGGCAATATAGGCGACGTTATCATCGCCTCGGTAAAGAGCGCGTCTACGGGCGGTGCGGTCAAGAAGGGTGACGTCGTAAAGGCGGTCATCGTTCGTACCAACAAGGGCGTGGGTCGCCCCGACGGATCGTTCATTCGGTTCGACGACAACGCGGCGGTCATCATCGACAATCAGAAACAACCGCGCGGCACTCGTATCTTTGGACCGATTGCCCGCGAACTGCGCGATAAAGACTACATGAAGATCATTTCGCTCGCGCCGGAAGTGCTGTAAGGAGGAATTGCCGAAATGAGTTTAAACGTAAAGAAAGGCGATACCGTTCTTATTATCGCAGGTAAAGACAAAGGCAAGACGGGCAAAGTCGTATCGTGCGACCCCGCAAACGGTCGCGTAGTCGTAGAAGACTGCAACATGATCACGAAGCACACCAAGCCCCGTGGCGCAAACCAACCGGGCGGCAGAAACAAGGTTGCGGGGCCTATCGACGTATCGAACGTACAGATCGTGTGCCCCGACTGCCACAAGGCAACGCGCGTGGCGCATAAGATCGACGGCGAGAACAAGATCCGCGTCTGCAACAAGTGCGGCGCTTCGCTCGAAGCTAAAAAGGTAGAGAAGAAAGCGAAGAAGAGCAAGGCAGACAAAGCGGAGAAGACCGAAGAAGCGGTAGCGGAAGAAAAGGCAAAGAAGCCCGCAAAGAAAACCGCGAAAAAGACGGCGAAGAAAGAAGAAACGGCGCCCGTAGCGGCGGAGGGCGAAACCGCTCCGACCGAAAACGGCGAGAACTAATCGGAGGACAGCATGGCAGAAAAGAAGAATCAGGTTGCGGCACAGGGCGCAACCGATACGAATACCCGCTACCGGCTTAAAAAGCGGTACGTAAGCGAAATCGTGCCCGCGCTCATGTCGGAAAAAGGGTATAAGAACGTAAACGAAGTACCCAAAGTGGTAAAGATTACGCTGAATATGCGCCTCGGCGATATCAAAGACAACGCCAAAAGCATTCAGCTTGCGCAAGGCGAACTCGAAGCGATTGCAGGTCAGAAGAGCATCGTGACCAAGGCGAAGAAGAGCGTAGCGAACTTCAAGCTCCGCGAAAACCAGCCTATCGGTATCAAGGTGACGCTCCGCGGCGACAAGATGTACGAGTTCCTCGATAAGCTTGTTTCGATCGCGTTGCCTCGCGTACGCGACTTCCGCGGTATTTCGGGCAAGTCGTTCGACGGACGCGGCAATTATTCGATGGGCATCAAAGAGCAGATCATCTTCCCCGAAATTGCCTACGAACAGGTAGAAAAAGTACGCGGATTCGATATCTGCATCGTAACGACCGCAAAGTCCGACGACGAAGCGAAGGCACTCCTCACGAAGATCGGAATGCCGTTCCGTAATTAGCGGAGGAAATAGGAGAACATTATGGCTAAGAAAGCAATGATCAATAAACAGCAGAGGCCTGCGAAATTCTCTACGCGTGCCTATACGCGTTGCAACATCTGCGGGCGTCCGCACGCGGTGCTCAAAAAGTACGGCATTTGCAGAATTTGTTTCCGTGAACTCGCCTACAAGGGCGAAATTCCCGGCATGAAAAAGTCGAGTTGGTAAGGAGGACAGCAAAAATGGTTACAACCGATCCCATTGCAGATTTGCTTACGAGAATCCGTAATGCGCTTACGGCGCGTCATGATTCCGTAACGGTTCCCTCCTCCAAAATGAAAAAGGCAATTGTAGATATTTTGGTGAACGAGGGCTTTATCAAAAGCGCCGAAATCGTAGACGACAACGGGCATCCCGTGATCAACATCGTGCTCAAATACGGCAACAAACACGAGCACGTTATTACGAACTTAAAGCGTATCAGTAAACCCGGTCTTCGCGTGTACTGCGGGTACGAAGATTTACCCAAGGTGCTCGGAGGCTTAGGTATTGCGATCATTTCCACGAGCAAAGGCGTTATGACGGACAAACAGGCGCGTGCCGAGAAAGTGGGCGGCGAAGTGCTTGCGTACGTATGGTAAAAGGAGGGCAAGAGGAATATGTCTAGAATCGGAAAATTGCCTATTGCCATTCCCGCCGGTGTAAAGGTGGAAGTGGAAGGCCGTACGGTAACCGTATCGGGTCCCAAAGGCACGCTCAAGCGCGAACTTGCTTCGCACAACATCGACGTAGCGGTTGAGGGCGGCGAAGTAAAGGTTACGCGTAAAAACGACGAAAAAGAATCGCGCAGTCTTCACGGACTGTACCGTCAGCTGATTGCCGATATGGTAAAGGGCGTGGAAACGCCGTTTACGCGTACGCTGATCATTCAGGGCGTCGGCTACAAAGCGCAGGTTGCGGGCAACAAGCTTACCATGAACATCGGTTATTCGCATCCCGTCGATTTCGTAGCGCCCGAGGGCATTACGATCACCTGCCCCGACATTACCACCGTCGTGGTAACGGGTATCAGCAAAGAGCTCGTAGGGCAGACGGCGGCGACCATTCGCAGCAAGCGTCCCGTAGAGCCGTACCACAATTACGGACTCCACTATTCGGACGAAGTGCTTGTGAAGAAAGAAGGCAAGACGGCAGGCAAGTAAGGAGTAGAAAAAGTATATGATTAACAAGCAGAATAAAAACGAAGTTCGCACGAAACGTCATCTGCGCATTCGCTCCAAAGTGCACGGCACCGCTGCGTGCCCCCGCCTGAACGTGTATCGTTCCACCTCGCATATCTATGCGCAGGTCATCGACGACGAAAAGGGCGTAACGCTTGCTTCCTGCTCCACGGTCGCAAAAGACGTGGACGTGAAGGGCAAGACCAAACCGGAAGCGGCGGAACTCATTGGCGAAGACGTTGCCAGGATGGCACTTTCTAA
>JAIEBL010000105.1 GCA_029069015.1 Clostridiales bacterium | reverse complement strand
GCCCAGGGCTGTGTCGCCGTTGGTGGATTTGACCTCAAACACGCCGTCAACGATTTCCAAGATGGAAATATCGAACGTACCACCGCCCAAGTCATAGACTGCGATGGTGCCGTTTTTGTCTTTTTCCAGACCATAGGCCAGCGCCGCCGCCGTCGGTTCGTTGACGATACGCAGCACGTTCAGGCCTGCAATGCGGCCTGCGTCTTTGGTTGCCTGACGTTGCGAGTCGGTGAAGTATGCGGGAACGGTGATGACCGCCTGCGTAACCTTCTCGCCCAAGTAGGCTTCGGCGTCCGCTTTCAATTTCGTAAGGATCATTGCCGAAAGCTCTTGCGGCGAATAATCCTTGCGGTCGATGCGCACCTTGCGATCCGTACCCATATCACGCTTAATCGAGATAACGGTACGGTCGGGGTTTGCTACCGCCTGACGCTTGGCGACCTGCCCGACAAGGCGCTCGCCGTCTTTTGCGAAACCGATAACCGAGGGCGTAGTACGCGCACCTTCGGCGTTGGGAATAACAACCGGCTCGCCGCCTTCGAGTACGGCGACACACGAGTTCGTAGTACCCAAGTCGATTCCTATGATCTTACCCATGTTTTTATCCTCCACTTAAATTGCTGTTTTTGTTTTTATATTGAGGTGTTTTACTACCCCGAACCGGCAGCAAGATACGCTGCTTGATTCCCTTGTTATTTTGCCACCTTTACCACGCTGTGGCGAATAATGCGATCGCCCATGCGATACCCTTTCTGGAACACTTCCACGACCATGTTCACCTTGTCGGGGTCTTTCACCTTAACCTGCATGATGGCATTATGTAGGTTCGGGTCGAACTGTTCGCCGAGCGCGGGAATTTCGGTCACGCCGAATCCCGTGAGCATTTCGGTGATTTGACGGTAAATCATTTTAACGCCTTCCGCTACCTTTTCGTCGGTAATCATTGCGACTGCCTGCTTCAACACGTCCAAAACGGGAACGATCTTTTCGATGACCGCTACCATACCGTCTTCCTTCTGCTTTTTGTTGATTTCGGTATTCCGTTTGCGGTAGTTGTCAAAGTCGGCTTGCATACGGCTCACAAGATTGCTCAGTTCTTCGCTGCGGTTCTTTTCTTTTACCGCAATCGCCTGTGCTACCGCCAGCTGTTGGCTAAGCTGCGTGAGCTGCGTACCGATATCCGGCTTGGGTTCGGGCGCACCGCCCTCTCTCTTCTCTTCTGCCATACTCAACCTCTGTCTTGTATTTTGTTATTA
>JAIEBL010000104.1 GCA_029069015.1 Clostridiales bacterium | reverse complement strand
GTGCTTTTGCTTATGCCGTACTTTTCGCCTGTTGCCCGCACGGTGTCGCCCGTTTCGACGATGTATTTTCCTTCCTTTTGTGCGCGTTCGATGATATAACTTTTCATAGCGCTACCTCTTTCTTTCGGCAAGGCACTTCAACCGAGCCGTACTAAAAGAATATGCGCTATATCGACAAAAAAGACTATTTTACTCTTTTTCTTCGCACGTTTCCCGTTCCCAAAGATTATTGCGTTCGGGGTGGGTGACGGCGGCGATCATGCGGTCTTTGGCAATGGGGATATCGCCGTTGATTTTTTTGATGAGGGATTTGACATACTCTCTGCGCGTGTGGTGATTGACGGGGCAGGGGTTTTCCACTTGCGGCAGGTCTTTGGCAAACGCCGCGACGTCGCCCTCTTTCATGAGAATGAGCGGGCGGATCACCGTGACCCCGGATCGGCTCATCGTGGCTTTGGGCGCAAAGGTGGAGAGTCGCCCTTCGTAGAACAGTGACAAAAACAGGGTTTCCAGAAGATCGTCGGCGTGGTGGCCGAGGGCGAGCTTATTCATGTTTTCGCGGTTTAAGACCGTGGCGAGCGCGCCGCGCCGCATTTTGGCGCACAGCGAGCACGGACTTTTTTCTTTGCGTACGTTGAAAACGACGTCGCCGATATCCGTCTTTTCGAGGATATAGGGAACGTCTAACTCACGGCAGTAGTCACGCAGCGGCGTGTAGTCCTCGCCGAGCCCCAAATCGATCGTCACGGCGGAAAGGTCAAAGTGCGCGGGCGAAAAACGGCGGAATGCCGCAAGCGCGGTAAGGAGCGCTATGCTGTCTTTGCCGCCCGAAAGCCCTACGGCGATGCGGTCGCCGTCTTCGATAAGGTGCAGCTCTTCCACTGCCTTACGCATGCCCGAAAGAATTTTCTGTAACGTCATACGGTCAGTATACACCTAATTTGCGGCGTTTGTAAAGTAAGTATGAGAAAGTCGGTTCTTAAATTACTTTGTTCGTATCCCCGAATCAGCGGTAAAACAGTTGACTTTTGTAGAGGGCATGTCTTATAATAATATGGCAACATTCTAAATCGAAGGAAAGGTAACTGTTATGAAGAGAACGTATCAACCCAAAAAACGCGCACAGAACAAGGTGCACGGTTTCCGTAAACGTATGGCGTCCAAGTCGGGCAGAAACGTGTTGAGCCGCCGTCGCCGCAAAGGTCGCGCGCACATCACGCCCAAGCCGCTCGGAAGTCGGTAAGCCGAACGCGGCCTAGCAAAAAACGGTAACCAGAAAAAGTCATTGCCGTAACAGCGATGGCTTTTTTATCCGAAAACAGGATAAGGCGAGGAAGACTTTGCTCTCCAAACGGTACAGGCTACACAAGCACGGTTCGTTCACCTATGTCTATAATAAAGGCGCAGGCAAGTCGGACGGACCGCTTAAAATCACGTACGTGCGCTGTCGCGGCGTGCCCAAAATCGGTATATCCGTGCCCAACACCGTGGGCAAAGCGGTGGTGCGCAACAAGGTGCGCAGACGCATACGGGCGGCACTTTATCCTTTGACAAGCCGCATAAAGGGCGCGCAAATCGTGTTTTCCGCGCGCAAGGGGGCAGACGCCTTGACCTATGCGCAAATCGAGCGGTCGCTCTATACGCTTCTCGGCAGAGTGGGGCTTCTATGAAAAAAAAGCAGACGGTGTGGCGCGTCGTTAAATTTATCGTCACCTTCCGTTGGCTGTTCGAAGGCTTGGTGCTCTTTTACAAAAAGTGCATTTCGCCCTTATTACCCAACGTGTGTAAATATTATCCGAGTTGTTCGAGCTATATGCTGGAAGCCATTCGCAAGTTCGGCGTTTTCCGCGGCGTTGCGATGGGCTTAAAGCGCATTTGGCGTTGTGCGCCTTGGAGCGACGGCGGGTTCGATCCCGTGCCCGACAACCCCAAAGGAGATATGAAATGGCTGTTTTGATTTCTTCCGTTGCGGATCTTTTGCACGATCCGGGCGGACTGTGGGAACTTTTAATCTTAAAAGTTTTTAAATTCATCGGTAATTACGGTTGGAGAATTTTATTTTTCACGGTTTGTTTGAAACTGTTGCTCTTTCCGCTCGATCTCTATCAACGCATCAAAATGCGTAAAAATCAGATCATTACCGAACGGATCAAGCCGCAGATGGACCAGCTCCAACAGCAATACGCGGGCGACCGTCAGATGCTGGCGCGCAAGCAGTCGGAACTGAACAAGCGCGAGGGGTTCAGCTATTTTTCAAGCTGTCTGCCTATGCTCGTTACGCTCGTTATTTTCTTTTACTTGTTTGCCGGACTCAACAATATTTCGCAGTACAAAAACTTTAAACAATACGCCGAGCTCTAC
>JAIEBL010000103.1 GCA_029069015.1 Clostridiales bacterium | reverse complement strand
GCATATACTCTATTATCAAATTTTCTCAAGGAGTGAAAGCGTATATGGAAGAATTTGACATCTACAACGATATCCGTTCCCGTACGGGCGGCGATATCTATGTAGGCGTTGTGGGACCCGTGCGGGCGGGGAAATCGACCTTCATCACCAATTTCATGGAAAAACTCGTCGTGCCCAAAGTTGCGGATAAAAACGTGCTCGAACGCATGAAAGACGAGTTGCCGCAAAGTGCGAACGGCAAAACGATTATGACGACGCAGCCTAAGTTTGTACCCAACGAAGCCGTGCCGGTGACGCTCGCCGACAACGTTGACGTAAACGTGCGGCTCGTGGATTGCGTGGGCTATATGGTGGAAGGCGCAGTGGGGCACTTGGACGGCGACAAGCCGCGCATGGTTAAGACCCCTTGGAATGAAGAGGAAATATCCTTCGTGGACGCCGCCGAAATCGGAACGAAAAAGGTGATCAACGACCATTCGACCATCGGCATCGTGATGACGACCGACGGCTCGATTGCCACGGAACTGCCGCGTAGCGCTTACGTTGCGGCGGAAGAGCGCGCGGTAAACGAACTGAAAGCGCTCGGTAAGCCCTTTATCATCGTCCTCAATTCCAAAGTGCCGCATTCGGCCGAAACGGAAAAGCTGGCTGCCGCGCTCGAAGAAAAGTACGGCACGACGGTCGTATGTTTAGACGTTCTGAACATGCGCGGCGAGGATATCACGGCACTGTTCGAAAAGATTCTTTTTGAGTTTCCTTTGCAGGATATCGAAGTGAAAATCAGCAAATGGTTGCAGGCTTTGCCGCTCGACGATTCGATCATTCGCCGTCTCGTGGATTCGTTGCTTGTCTCGGGTGAGTCCATGCACCGCATGGCGGACTATAAACTTCCGGAAGGACTTTTTACGGACGACGCCGACTTTTTACAGCCGCAGGTCGAGTCGGTCGAGCTGGATAAAGGTAAAGTTACCTATACGATCGGCGCGCGTCCCGAACTTTTCTACAAGAGCTTGGGCGAGCAATGCGGCATGGAAATTACCGACGACTTTGCGTTGATGTCGCATATGAAATCGCTTGCCCACGCAAAGAGAGAGTACGATAAAATTGCCGAAGCGCTCGAGCAGGTCAAAGAAACGGGGTACGGCGTCGTCAAGCCCTCGCTCGACGAAATGGCGCTCGAAGAGCCGCAGCCCGTTAAGCAAGGCTCGCGGTTCGGCGTACGGCTTCGTGCAAGCGCACCCTCGCTGCATATCATGCGGGTAGACG
>JAIEBL010000102.1 GCA_029069015.1 Clostridiales bacterium | reverse complement strand
GGCTAGTGGCGTCTTTCAAACACGATTTTGCCGACGCCGTCGCGCGTGTAAAAAAAGCGGAGATCGGCGAATGTAGCATTGCCACGGGCGTTTCGGCGTTTCCGCTCATACGGGAAAGCGCGATGCGGCTCGTGCAGCAGTTCGGTGGCAAGGTGCACGTGTACGAAATCGAGAACGACTTTTTCGGGCGCACCGTCACGGTGGCGGGGCTTATCACGGGGCGCGACTTGCTCGCGCAGTTAAAGGGTAAACCGCTCGGGGATCGGCTTCTTTTGCCGCGCGTTATGCTGCGCGAATTCGGTGACGTATTTTTAGACAACATGACCGTGTCGGAGCTTTCCGCGGCACTTGACGTTCCCGTGCAAATCGTGGCGTCGGACGGGGAAAGTTTCGTATTCGGACTGACAAAGCAGGTGAATAATGGCTAAACCTTTGGTAGCGGTGGTCGGGCGTCCCAACGTGGGCAAATCCACCTTTTTCAATAAAGTGTGCGGCAAGCGTATTTCAATCATCAAAGATACGCCGGGCGTGACGCGCGACTACATTATTGCCGATGCCGAGTGGTGCGGCAATGCGTTTACGCTCATCGATACGGGCGGTATCGACGTTAAGACCGATGACCCGATGGGCAAGCATATTTTAACGCAGGCGCGGATCGCCATCGATATGGCGGACGTGATTTTGTTCTTTTGCGATGCAAAGTCGGGGATCGTTTCTTCCGACTATGAGGTCGCCGACATCTTGCGCGCGTCCAATAAGCCGATCGTGCTTGCCGTCAATAAGGTGGACGTTTTCGATCCCGAAAAAACCTACGATTTTTATGCGCTGGGCTTGGGTGAACCGCTTGCCATTTCTTGTGAGCAGTCGCTGGGGCTTGGCGATCTGTTAGACGAAGTGGTGGCACGCTTCCCGAAAAAAGGCGGGGGCGACGAAGACGACGATGCGCTGAAAATCGCCATTGTCGGCAAACCGAACGTAGGGAAGTCCTCGCTTACCAATCGGCTTTTGGGTTATCAGCGCACAATCGTAAGCGACGTTTCGGGTACGACGCGCGACGCGGTCGATACGCCCATTGTCATAAACGGGAAACGCTATATTTTGATTGATACGGCGGGCATGCGGCGCAAACGTGCGCTCGAAGACGACAGCGTGGAAAGTTACAGCGTTCTGCGGGCTTTGGCGGCCGTACGTCGTGCCGACGTCGTGCTGATCGTATTCGATGCAGGTGAGCCGCTTTCGGAGCAGGACGTGCGCATTGCGGGCTACGTGCACGAGCAGGGCAAACCGAGCGTCGTGCTTTTGAACAAGTGGGACAAGATCGAAAAAGATACCTATACCGTGAACCGCTACAACGATTCGCTTAAAAACGATTTGGCGTTTATGGACTATTTTTCCGCGTTGTACGTTTCGGCGCTTACGGGCCAGCGCGTTGAGAAAATCATCAAAACGGCGGAAGAGTCGTACGCCAATGCGTCCAAGCGCATTTCCACGGGGACGCTCAACGACGTCATCGGCGAAGCGGTCGCCATGACCGAGCCGCCCTCGTATAAGGGGCGTCGCCTTAAAATCTTCTACGCGACGCAAGCCGAAACCAATCCGCCCAAATTCGTGTTTTTCGTAAACGACGACAAGCTCGTGCATTTTTCGTACAGGCGGTATTTGGAGAATTTCATTCGGAAGTCGTTCGATTTTACGGGCACGCCCGTTACGTTGACCTTTCGCAATAAGGAGGGGGAATAATGTTTACGGCGATTCGTATCGCATGTGTTGCGCTCGCGGGATACCTGATCGGCAACTTCAATTCTGCGCTCGTGATTTCCAAACTCAAAAAAAGCGACGTGCGCAAGATGGGGAGCGGCAACCCCGGAACGATGAATATGTTCCGTTCGTTCGGAAAGCTCCTCGGCGTGCTTACGCTCGTTATGGATATTCTCAAAGGCGTGATCCCTTGCCTGATCGGTTGGTTCGTTTGCGGGGAAGCGTGGTCGTTCGGCGCAAATAAGATCGGCGTGTACGTGGGCGGACTGAGCGTGATCGTAGGGCATATTTTCCCCGTATTCTTGAAGTTCAAGGGCGGGAAGGGGATTGCAAGCTCGATTGGCGTTTGCCTCGTGATCCATCCTATCGCTACGCTGATTTCTTTTGCCGTCGGCGTCGTGTTTTTGATCGTTACCAAAATCGGTTCGGTGACTTCGTTCATCATTATATCCGTGCCGCTTGCCATGGAAGCGTTTTCGGTGAGTAAAACGGGGGGCAATATAGCTGCGCTCGTGCTGCTTTTTGCGCTGTTCTTCTTAACGCTGTTTGCTCACCGCAAGAACGTGGTGCACCTTTTCCAAGGGACGGACAAGCAAGTTATTCTGTTTAAAAAGAAAAAGAAATCGGCATAGTTTTTTTAATGAGTTGTTTGATCTTAGGCGCTTGAAAGAAATAAAACGTTCGGGCGCTTTTGTTTTGGCATATTTTCTCTCGCGTTCTTTCATATTCGCCTAACGCCACTGCATATACTC
>JAIEBL010000101.1 GCA_029069015.1 Clostridiales bacterium | reverse complement strand
GCGGCACGTCGCCGACGGTAAAGCCGCCCGCGTAGCCCGAGAACCGCCCGTCGGTGATGATCACGACGTCGTCGAGTAGGTCAAGACCTTTGAGCACGGCGGCAAAAAGCGAAACGTCGCGCATGCCGGGTGCGCCTTTCGGTCCTTCGTAGCGAACGACGACGGCGTCGCCTTTATGGATCTTATCGCTCATAGCGGCAAGAATGGCATCTTCCTCGCTTTCGAATACTTTCGCTTTGCCCGAGAAACTCAGCACGCCTTTGATGCTCTGCCGCCGTACGATTGCGCCCTCGTCGCAAATGTTGCCGTGCAGCACCGCCAAACTGCCGTGCGGGGAAATGGGGTCGTCAAGAGAGGCGATCACCGCGCCTACGGCTTCTCTCGAGCGGAAAGCACGCGCAAGCGGCTTGTTGGTTACGGTAAGGCAGTCGCCCTTAATGAGTCCTTTCGAAGAGAGAAGATTGAGCACTGCCGATACGCCGCCCGCGTTTTCGAAGTCCTGCATATCGTATGCAGAGAGCGGTTGCAGCAGGCAAAGAGTGGGGGTGCGATCGGAAATCTGTTGCACCGTGTTCAGCGTCAGATCGATGCCGCATTCGTTCGCAACCGCAATGAGGTGCAACACGACGTCCGCAGGCGCGCCGATCGCCATGCTGAGTGCGAGCGCATTGGAAAAGGCGTCTTTCGTCAAGATCATGCGCGGGCGCACGTCGTTTTTTACGAGGTTCATAATCGCTTTGCCCGTGTCTTTGGCAAGGCGGATCGCCGCGGCGCTGTTGGCGAGGGTCGTGCCGCTGCCGCAAAGCGAGATGCCGAGCGCTTCGCACGCGCAGGCAAAATCGTTGCCGGCGTACAAACCGTTTACGCCGCCGAACATGGGGCAAGCAAGGTTTTCGAGCACGCTTAGCTCGTCGAGCGAAAGCGTACCGTTTTTAATGCGTCCGATCGCGTCGCAAACGTCGGCGTAACCCACCTTTGCGCCCTTAAACGAGCCGCTCGGCGTGTAGCCGCAGCCGATAAGAACGGCGGGAAGATTGACGCGGGCCACGCCCATCAGCATACCGGGGGCAGCTTCGCCCTCGCCCGCAACGAGTGCCACGCCGTCGAAGGCTTGCCCGATAAGCGCGCTTTCCACTGCGTCGGCAATCAGCTCGCGGGAAGGAAGGGCGTACCGCATGCCTTCATAGCCTACGCTTTGTCCGTCGCAAAGCGAAAACAGAGGCACGTCTACAGGCGTACCGCCGTTTGCGATAATGCCGCTTTTTACGGCTTCGACGACCGCGGTTTGGGTGCTTCCCGCAGAGGAAAGCACGGCGATGATCGGCTGCGTGATTTCGTCTTCGTTCAGTCCGAGCGCTTTATACAGGGCGCGTGCGGTCGCTGCTTCGGTTTTGCCGTTTAACTCTTTGCTCATAATTCTCTTTTCCTCGCTTACGCAGTTTAAAGCCCACCGAAAGGGGTCGGCAAGCTTAATAGAACGGATACTCTATCATTATAGCAAAATATACTGCCGTTTGTAAAGTCGATTTGCCGATTTGGGCAACAAAACTTTCGATTTTCGGGCACTTTTTTGCTTGAAAACGCATCTTTCGGGCATGAAAAAAGGCAAACCCTCGTTTAGTAAGGGATTGCCTGTGTTTTCAAAAACGCTGTGCATCCGCCGTTGTCGTACCGCACCGAAGCGTTCTCCCGTCAGTAAACTCCTCCGAAGCTACCTTGTGGCACACATTATGGTCTGCTTAGTGCTGCTGCCGTCAAGCCCTGACACGGTTCACAGTATAACGT
>JAIEBL010000100.1 GCA_029069015.1 Clostridiales bacterium | reverse complement strand
CGATTATACCTATACGATTCAAGCCATCCGCAAAAACGAAACCGTGCTGGCTTTGGTGGAGAAAGTGCCCAACGACCGCGACGCTACGTTGCGCGCGACGCTCTTTTGTGCCGTTATGAAAGGGGATAAAAACGACCTTGTGGCACAGAAAGCGACCGAGCTGGGCGTGAGTGAAATTTACCCCGTAATCACCGAATACGTGCAGGCGCATGACCGCAATTTGCGCGTCGATCGATTGGAGCGAATTGTGCGCGAAGCGGCAAAGCAGTGCGGCAGAAGCACCTATCCTACGGTATCTGCGCCCGTCGATTTTGATCAAATGGCGGGAAATTATCCGATTTCGATTTGGTCGTATTCCCGTACGAAAAGGCACAAGAGCCCTCTTTAAAAGCCTTTTTGCGCGAAAAAGATATCTATGCCACGCATAATATCGCAGTAATCATCGGTTCGGAGGGCGGTTTTTCGGATAAGGAAGCCGAAACGCTCAAGAATTTGGGCGTTACGCCCGTAACGCTCGGCAAGCGCATTTTGCGCGCCGAAACGGCGAACATTGCCGTGCTATCGGCGGTCATGTACGAAACGGAGCAATGGCAATGAAAGGCGTGGTGTTTTCGCTCGGTTGTAAAGTCAACACGTACGAGGGGCAGTCGATCATGCGAACGCTCGCCGAGGCAGGCGCTATAGTCAGCGACAAATTGGAAACGGCCGATTTTTATATTATCAATACCTGTTCCGTTACGGCGGAAGCAGACCGAAAATCTAGGCAGGCGGTGGCGCGCGTCTTAAAACTCAACCCGAACGCACTCGTTTATATTTGCGGGTGCGGCAGTCAGAACGATCCCGACGCGTTTCTGCAAAAGGATAACGTGCGGTTCGTGTCGGGCGTGGGCGGCAAAGGCAAGATTGCCGAAGCCGTGCTTGCCGATTTGAAAAAAGAGGCGCACGCAGCAGAGAACCGCACTTGTGATTTGCCGAAAACGTACGAGGACGAGCTGTTCCCGCACTCTACCCGCACGCGTAGCTACATAAAGGTGCAGGACGGTTGCAACAATTTTTGTTCGTACTGTATTATCCCGTACTTGCGCGGGCGAAGCCGTAGCCGTAGTATGCTAAGCATAGTAGAGGAAGCGACTGTAGCGGCAGCGCATTCCAAAGAACTGGTACTGACGGGCGTGGATATTTCCGCCTACGGCAAGGATATCGGCACGGATCTGACCGCGCTCGTGCGTGCGCTTGGTCCGCTTTCGGTGCGTAAGCGCTTAGGGAGCTTGGAATGCACGGTCGTGACGGACGAATTATTGCATGCTATGCGCGAGAGTGGGTTTTGCGACCATTTTCATTTGTCGTTGCAGAGTGGCAGTTCGTCGGTTTTAAAACGCATGAACCGCAAATACACGGTCGAGCGATATTTGCGCGCCGTGCAGGAC
>JAIEBL010000010.1 GCA_029069015.1 Clostridiales bacterium | reverse complement strand
CGTACGAGCTCCGTGCCCGCGGGGATGACGAGCGTCGTCGCGTTGCAGCTTCTTATCGAGCAGGACGACACGCGTCTTTCCGTGACGGCGGAGCACGTGCGCGACGCGGTGCGCGAAATGGCGCGCATTCTTTTGCGGCTGTACAAGCAGTTTGCGCGGCGTCCTCGGCTTGCGCGGTTCGTAGGCAGCGAGGGCGACGTGGAACTTATTCGCTTTACCGCGTCGGATATCGGTTGTGACGACGTGGTGTTCGAGACGGAGAACGAACTATCCTCTACGCCCGCTCAGCGCCAGAGCATGCTGTTCGATCTTCTCAAAATGGGACTTCTCGGCGACGAAAACGGCAAATTGGATACGGTGACCCGCGCGCGGATATTGGAAGCGGTGGGATACGGCAATTGGGAGTCGGTACGCGACACCGACAGCATGCAAATCGCAGCGGCGCGCAGAGAAAACAACGAGTGCATGAAGGGCGAGCTTTCGGTGCGGGAAATCGACGACGACACGCTGCACGAAGAGGAACACGTGCGCTTTATGCTCTCGAATGAGTTTAAAAAGCTTTGCGAGCAAGACGCAACGCTGGACGCGCGCATGCTCGAACACGTGCGGGCGCACCGCGCGCAAAAACGGACGAAGGAGGAAGCAGAACGTGAAGGAAAAAGCAACTGAACAGATTGCGCAAATCAAACGCGCACCGCAAGCAGAGGACGGAGGGAAAGCGCCTGCACCCGGAGCGGTAAATAAAGTACTCACGCCCGAAGAGATCGACGCGCTGCTCATCCGCCCCGAGGTATTGGACGCAGTGCTTGCAAACGAGGCGATATGCAACGAGGTGATCGCGCGTTATTTGAGCGAGCTGTACGAGCAAAGACCTGCGCCCGTACTTCGCGGCAAGAGTGCGCTTTGCCCCATTCCGCGCCCGCATACATTGCAAGAGGCGAAGAAAATCGTAGACAACGATTAGACGGAGCGGTACTCCAACTGAACCCGCCCCACAGTGGTTAGTTTCGGCGCTTTTCGGGAGAGGCTCCTTAGCCGTAGCGCTGCTACGTCCCGCGTCGCCGCTCCCACAAATCACTTGAAATTTCCTCGCTGTGGGGTGCAAGCAATTTTGCCATGCAAAACCGCGTTCAGTCGAAGCCGCTCCGCCAGCGGCTAAGGGCAGGGCGGAGGGCTTTTAAATAAAAACAAAAAAGAAAAAAGGAGAATACAGAATGGTAACTTTAACAAGCGCCGAAAACGCGCTTAAAACGGTGTATCTTGGCACGGTCACGGAACTTCTCAACACCAAAACGAACGTGTTGCTGAGTAAAATCGAGCAAACGAGCAGCGACGTATGGGGCAAGGAGATCCGTAAGGCGGCGAGCTACGGCATCAACGGCGGCGTAGGCGCGGGCGACGAGGACGGTGATTTGCCCTCGGCAAAGAGCACCAACTACGTGCAATTCGTGACGACGCTCAAAAATCTCTACGGGCAGATCGAGATCTCGGATAAGGCGATCCGCGCGAGTGCGGACGGCAGAGGCGCGTTTACCGATCTACTCAACAACGAGTTGCAAGGGCTCTTGGACGCATCGAAATTCAATCTCGGCCGCATGCTGTACGGCGACGGCACGGGGCTTTTGGGAACCGTAGGCGCGAGCACGACGGCGCAGTATCCCGTGACGAATCCGCAGAACCTCATCGAGGGACTCGTGGTGGATATTTACGGTACTACGGGTGCGAAAATAGGTAGCACGGCGATCACCTACGTGGACCGCGATGCATCCAAGGTGGAATTCGCAAACGCGCCTACCGGCATCGTAGACGGTTGCAAAATGTACGTGCAGGGCAGTAAGGACAAAGAGATCACCGGCCTCGGCGCAATCTTCGCTTCGAGCGGTTCGCTGTACGGCGTTTCGCGCGATACCCATCCCTTTATGAAACCGTACAAAAAGGATGCGGTGGGCGCACTCGACGAAATCGTGATGCAGGAAGCCATCGACCGTCTTGAAATGACGGCGGGCAGCACGGTAGACTTTATTGCGGCGTCGGCGACGGCAAAGTACGCTTTCCAGGAGTATATGTCGCAGTACAAACGCAATATCGACATCATGGAGCTCAAAGGCGGCTTTAAGACGCTTTCGTATAACGGCATTCCGCTCGTATACGAACGGTTCGTGAAAGAGGGCAGCATGTACCTTCTCAACACCAAGGCGTTCAAATTGCATCAGCTTTGCGATTGGCGTTACCTTGAAACGGAGAACGGAAAGATCCTGCGCCAGACGCAAGGTAAGCCCACCTATACGGCGACGCTCGTAAAATATTGCGATCTCATTTGCGATAAGCCCAACGGGCAGGCGTGCCTGAGCGGCATTACGCGCACGGCATAATGAAAGGCGCGATACGGATTGAAAACGACCTATTCGGTATCGCCAATCGGCTAAGAAGCATAGACGAAGGGTATTTCGTGGTGTTCAATACGAAGCGTGGCTCGTTTGAAGTACACAACGATCGACAGCGGGGCAGTACGTTCTCGCTGTCGATTCCTTACCCTTCCTTAGACGTGCGCACCGTGCATTTGGTGCAGCGTACGCGCGCCGAGAACGCAAAGCGGTTGTTTGCCGAAATGGAAGAAGCAAACGCCGCGCTTTTGAAAAAGGAGCGGGAGGCGGCGACAAAACGTGCCGAGCGGGAAACGGAACGGTTGCTGATAAAAGGGAACGGGACAGAGTGAAGGAGCAGGAAAGAGAATGAAAATCAAAGATGCGGTGTTTACGGCGGCGACGTTTCTGCAACTCGGCGACATCGCCGACGGCATGGGGAAAGAAGACTTCAATGCGGAAGCTCCCGAAAACACGCTTTCGGAAGAGGACGCGCGCGAGCTTGCGCTGCTTGTGCGGTGTTGTAATTTGGTCATCGGGGAGCTGGCGTCGTCGGCGTTTCCGCTCAAAAAGCAGCAAGAGGCAGACA
>JAIEBL010000001.1 GCA_029069015.1 Clostridiales bacterium | reverse complement strand
ATCGTAAACCAAGAAACACCCACGGAACCCTTTTCCGTGGGTGTTTTTGTATCGGGCATTTCGGGCATCATTGCTTGTGTCAAAAGCATAGTAAAATTGAGAGAATTTACGTTATCCTTTTGTAATCACCACAGAAGTTGAATCTTCTGATAGCTGTCCAAAAGAAGTAGGCGTTAAGGCATCCAAATGCAATGACAAATTTTCATCGGTCTCATTTTCGGCAATTGTGAAAAGTAAGTGCGCAAAAGCCGATAAACTTTGCTTGTTGCCATCTATCAAAACGTAACCGGAACGTTTTTCATATTTAACCGATAATTCGGAAAGGTCGATATCTTTTAAAACAGACGTTGCCTTTACGTCATTCTCGTCTTTTATAAAAATTTCAAGTTTTTTCATTTTTGTTTCCCTTAATTATTGCAGAAAAGATGCGTATTCCTGCCTTTAATTATATAAATACCGTTTGCGCGTACTTTTATCATCCTATTTTATACTCAATAATGAACCGTACATGATTGCCAGCTTTTCGACTTCTTTTTTGCCGAAGTACCCCAGTTCATGTGTAATATGGTTCTTTTCTACAACATCTATTACACGCCTTATGAATCCGCCGGTATCACCAAGTAATACTACAAGAATAACCAGAAAGAAATCATACCATCTCGGTCTGAGATACGTCATAGATTCAATATCGGCAACTTTTATTACGGTTTGCTTGTTCCTTTTGATGTAGATAATTTCTTCCTCATTGAATATGTAAACCGGTTTACCTCTCAGTCCGAAAAACAGAAGCAAAAAAATACTGATAACATCTATGATAGAAAAGGATATGATGTACGCTATATCTCCACGGGTAAATGTTTCTACAATACTACCAATCAGTAGTACGATTATTCCCACCGTTAACAAAGCGAACAACGTACCGAAAATCAAAAATAAGTGTTTTCTGTTTGATTTCAGTTTGATTTCCATCGGATCTTCCTATTTCTTATAATTTTTGTGTGCCTCTTAACAAAACAGACATAGACAAATTAGTATTTTTATAAAGCGGAATCAATACAGCACATAATATCCCCTACCGTATAAAATTATTTTAACACGACTGCCCGCCAGTGTCAAGTAGAGCTATTCCCCCTTGGCCTTACGAAACAGCAAACGGCGACAACAAAACATTTTTCCTAAAATTTTCTATTGCTTTTTTGCGCGAAAGGTACTATAATTAGAGTATACAAAAAACAATTATATCGGAGGGAAATTGTATGCGTATTTTGGTTACGGGTGGCGCGGGTTATATCGGCTCGCACACGCTTATCGAGCTTGTGGCGGCGGGACACGAACCCGTGGTCGTGGACAATTTGTATAACGCAAGTCCCAAAGCGATCGAACGCGTGGAAAAGATTTGCGGCAAAAAAATCGAGTTCCACAATGCGGACATCCGCGACGCGGCGGCGATGGATAAAATTCTTGCGACGGGTATCGACGCCGTAATTCATTTTGCGGGTCTGAAAGCCGTCGGCGAGAGCGTGGCAAAGCCCATCGAATACTACGACAATAACGTAAACGGCACGCTCGTGCTGCTTAACGCCATGAGAAATCACGGTTGCAAACGCATCATCTTCTCGTCATCGGCAACGGTATACGGCGACCCCGAGCGTCTTCCCTTAGACGAAACCTGCCGCCTTTCCACGACGAACCCGTACGGTAGCAC